>LFRS01000113.1:0-48278 GCA_001512435.1 Halothermothrix sp. DTU029
TCTATCAGGACAATTGTCGAAAAATGGGTGGAGAACGGCCTGGTAGAAAAGGGTTTCCTGGATTATATCAACAATGAAGAAAAGGTAAGTTTCCCATGGACCATGATTGACAAGATTACACCGAGGCCTTCTGAGAAGGTCAGGGATGCCCTGGCAGAAATAGGTTTCAAAAATACAGAGATTGTACAGACTGCAAAGAATACCTATATTGCTCCCTTTATTAATGCTGAAGCTCCAGAATATCTGGTGGTTGAAGATAAATTCCCCAACGGGCGTCCCCTTCTGGAAGAGGCCGGTGTAATCTTCACTGACAGGGAGACAGTAAATAAGGTGGAGAAAATGAAGGTCTGTACCTGTCTGAATCCATTGCATACAGCCCTGGCGGTATATGGCTGTTTGTTGGGCTATGAGCTAATTGCTGATGAGATGCAGGATGAGAGTTTGAAAGTACTTGTAGAAAAAATCGGTTATGAGGAGGGTTTACCTGTAGTTGTAGATCCAGGTGTATTGGATCCGGGGGCTTTCATAGATGAGGTTATCGGAGAAAGGCTTCCCAATCCTAATATACCTGATACACCACAAAGGATTGCTACTGATACTTCCCAGAAGGTGGGGATCAGGTTTGGAGAGACTATCAAGGCTTATGCTGCAAGTGAGGATTTGAGTCCGGCTGACCTGACCTTTATCCCACTGGCCATAGCCGGCTGGTTAAGGTATCTATTGGCTATTGATGATAATGGCCAGGAAATGAGCTTAAGTCCAGATCCCATGTTGGAGGAATTGGGCTCATATCTCAATGAGGTGAAATATGGCCAGCCTGATTCAGTAGGAGATAGCCTAAAACCTATTTTATCTAATGAGAAACTCTTTGGTTCAAATTTATATGAAGTGGGTTTAGGAGAAAAGATAGAGGGTTATTTTAAAGAAATGATTGCTGGCCAGGGTGCAGTAAGGAAGACCCTGGAGAAATACTGCCAGGGTGAATAGAAGCTATTGGGGAGGGAGATTTAGTTATTACTAAATCTCCCCTTTTTGACTAATAGAGCTTCATTTAAAAAGAGACATTGCTTAGTTAACCTGTTGTTTTCTAAAGAAATATCTTTTTACAAAATCCGGATAGGATTTGCCATCCCAGGCTTCTATCTCTGCCAGCTTTTTCCTGGCTTATTTTATTTTCTTCTACTTTTTTCTCCAGCCGGGATTCCAGGGAAGAGATGAGCAGCTTTTTCTTTTCTTCTAAGGGTAGTTTCTCAAATTCCTTAATTTCTTTAATTCTCTCTTCAATCCTGGTTTTTATGCGCCCGGCTTCTTCTTCAGTGATTTCTCCAGCTTTTAGTCTTTTTTCTGTCTTTTCCTTTAGGCCTTCCAACACTTTTACAGGACTGTCCTTATCCTCCTTGCTTCTTTTTCTAAGGAGGACCTCTTCAGTATTAGCTTTGTTTTTAGAAATAAGAGAAGAATAAACAGTATTCCAATTGTTAGCAGGTAGATCTGGAGATTCAGGTGCAGCCAGGACCAGGCCTGCTGATAAAGAAGCAAGGAGAAGAGCAGTAAGAAGTGTTTTGCCTAAATTCAGTTATATCACCCCTTTCATCCTTTATTATCTGTAGATTTTTTTACAGATATGTTGTAACATAATTCTAATCTTTTTCCTTGCAATAATAAGCTGTATAAAATAAGTTTTTTTGATAAAGAATAACTTGTGTAAAAAGGAAGGGTGGATGAAGATGAAACCGAAAAGAAAAAATCTTTGCCGGCTGCTTTTCATTTTAATTGCACTTGTTATGCTTATAAGCGGCTGTGAAGAAAATAAGCAATACGAGGTACAGGGAGAGGAACCCCGGAACCAGGTAGAGAAAGAGGACAAGCAGGAAGCTATTGCTGATTTGATGCCAATCTCAGCATTATTTCCCTTTCATCAGGGGATGGAATATCAATTTGCCGGAGAAGGGAATGAGTATGCCTCTTTTGTCAGAAAAATAATCCATGTAGAGGATAGGTATTTACAATTAACTGATAATAATGGGGGTACTATAGTTACCTCAATTTATGAGTTAAGTGATACAGAGATTAAAAGGATTTATAGCCAGGAGGAATTCTATAGTGAGGAGAATTTAATCCCGGAAAAAAAGAATAACCAGGAATCAAGTCTTATAATTCTTAAAGTCCCTTTGACTACAGGGAATAACTGGGAAAATGATGGAGAAAGAAGAGAGATTGTAGCTGTAAACCAGACACTAGACCTGCCAGCCGGTACTTTTTATGGTGTTTTGCAGCTGAAAATTCATTATAAAGAAAGTGGGGCCCTGGCCTATGAGTATTATGCTCCTAATCTGGGTTTGATAAAGAGAGAATACGAAAGTGATGGTTTTAAAGTAAGTTCTGACCTGCTTTCCTTTAGTTTAAGGGATTGAAGAACTTGTTATTTAGCCATGGATAACATGCTATAAAAAGGAATTTATTTATAAACAGAGAATATAAATATGGGAATAAAAGGAAAAGGTGATTTTTGTGCTGGAAGAAGCCAGATTTTATCTGAAAAAGTATTATGGTTATAGTACTTTTCGCCCTGGCCAGGAATTAATTATTAAAAATATCCTGGAGAAAAGGGATCTACTGGCCATAATGCCAACGGGTTCAGGCAAGTCAATCTGTTACCAGATTCCAGCTCTACTCTTTCCGGGCCTCAGTATTGTCATTTCTCCCCTGATTTCCCTGATGAAGGATCAGGTAGATATATTAGAGGAGAAGGGTTTACCGGCAACTTATCTCAATAGTTCCCTCAAGGCCAGTGAAACTAAAAGAAGGATAGAGAAAGTCAGGAGAGGGGATTATAAGCTTCTCTATATAGCTCCAGAGAGATTAAAAATACCTGGCTTTATTGATCTTTTAAATAAGCTGGAATTATCCATGGTCTGTGTTGATGAAGCCCATTGTATTTCCCAATGGGGCCATGATTTTCGGCCAGCCTATCTCTATATTGGTGACTTAGTTCAGCAATTAAAGAAAAGGCCGGTTCTTGCTGCTTTTACAGCCACTGCAACTCCGGAAGTAAGGGAAGATATTATCAAAGGGTTGAAATTAAGAAATCCCCGGCTTTACCTGGGAGGATTTGACCGGGAAAATCTGACCTTTATAGTAAAAAGAGGGGTAAATAAAGATAGGTTTATCCTGGATTATCTAAAAAAGAATACCGGTTCTGCCGGCATAATCTATACTGCTACTCGCAGGAAGACAGACCGGCTTTATCAATTATTATCTGCCAGGGGATATGCGGTGGGCAGATATCATGCAGGTTTATCGACCAGGGAAAGGTATGATACCCAGCAGGCATTCCTGGATAATAGAATAAAAATAGTTGTTGCTACAAATGCTTTTGGCATGGGCATAGATAAGGCTGATGTCAGGTATGTCCTTCATTATAATATGCCAGGGAGTATAGAGGCCTATTATCAGGAAGCTGGCCGGGCTGGACGGGATGGTAAAGAGGCTGAATGTATCCTTCTTTATTCACCGGAGGATAAAAGGATACAGGAATTCTTAATTGAGGAAAGCTGTGAGGAGAGGGAGAGGATCCAGCAGCGGAAGAAAGAATTACAGGCTATTATAAATTATTGTTTTACTAGCAGGTGTTTAAGGGCTTTTATACTTGCCTATTTTGGTGAGAAAAGCAATAAGCTTAATTGTATAAACTGTAGTAATTGTCTGCCTTCCTATGATATAGGTGATTTGTTAGGAAGCTTTCGCCTCTTATTTTCATCTTTAAACAGGATAGGGAAAAAAAGCTAAAATGTTATAAAAAAACAGGACTTTTATATAAAAGGAAGAAATATATATAAAACAAATTAGATAGTAGGTGAGTAGGATGAAAAAAACTAAATTTTTCTTGACAATGCTTTTATTGCTTTTATGTACTAATCTGCTGGCAGGAGCAACTACTATTGCTATTGTGGATTTTACCAATAATACCGGCTATCATATTCTCGGGAATATTGAAGAAGTGGCTGCTGATTATTTGACTACATATATTAATGCCAGAGATGATTTCCAGGTTGTGGAGAGAACCAAATTAAAGAGTATCATTACTGAACATGGTTTTACTACCTCCGGACTGGTCGATCAGACCGATTCTGCTGTAGAGCTGGGTAAATTACTGGGGGCAGAGTATATTCTTACCGGTTCATTGATAAATCTGGACATAGAGGAGAAGAGTTTTAGCGGCTATGGAATTACCAGTAAAAGTGTCACCTTGACCCTTGAGTGTAATATAAAATTGATTTCCATAAATACTGGAGCAATAATGATCAGTGATATTTATAGTAGTTCCAATACTTATCAAAATCATAGTGCCTCTTCCATAAGAATCGATCTCCGGGGCAAGGCCAGAGAACTGATGAGGAATATTGCCCATGATTTTGCTAAAGATCTGGAGTCCATAAATAAAGTAGAAAAGGAAAAGGACCAGGTCTTTGTAGAATTTATTTCTACTCCAGCCGGGGCAAGTATAGAGATCGATGGGGTTTATTATGGAAATACACCGACCAGACTGGCTGTAAGTAAAGGCTTACATAGAGTAGTAATTAGTCTGGGTGGTTATGAGACCTGGGATAAAATGGTGAATTTCTCTGAAGGATTTGTAGTTGATGCGAATTTAGGTTTAAAGGAGGAGAAGGTAAAAAATGAAAACTAATAATTCCAGGATTTATTTACTGTTAGTTTTGATTTTTATAGTATTTTTCTCAAACCTGGTTCTGGCTGATGATCCCCTGATAGCAGTCCTTCCTTTTGATGAAGGGGATTTAGTCTGGAAAGGCATGTGGGGAAATCAAATTATAAATGGTATAACCCAGCAGGTTACTGATAAAATAGTCCAGAAGGAAAATATCAGAGTGATTGAAAGAAACAGGATTGCAGAAGTAATGCAGGAACAGGATTTTGGCCAGACTGGTAGAGTTGACCCGGCTACTGCGGCAGAGATTGGCAGAATACTTGGTGTGGATTATTTGATTTTAGGTACATTAACCCATATGGATGTGAAGGATCAGGGTGGAATAAGGATTGGGCCTTTAAGTATTTCTGGCTTGAAAGCAACTATTGTATTAAGTGGTAGGATTGTAGACAGTACTACTGGAGAGATAGTTGATTCCATAAGGGCAGAGGCTGAAGTCAGTGATGCTTCCATCAGTTTATCCCAGCTACAGGATATATCCTTTGGCACAAAGGCTTTTGCTGATTCAGCCCTGGGCAAATGTATTGACCAGGCTACTACGAATTTTGTAGATAATATAAAGCCGGAGAGACTGAAACCTGTTGAGAAGGAACGCAAAGAGGGTCTTGTCCTGAAAATAGTTGGGGATAAACTGATAATCAACATTGGTGCCAATAAGAGTTTGCAGAAAAATCAGATCGGTGAATTAATCCGCCTGATCCAGATTGAAGGCTTGAGTGAACCAGTCAGGATGCCCATAGGAAGAGTGAAAGTCTTCAGTGTTGATAAAGAGGCAGCCATACTGGATATTGTGGAACTTTATGACCGTAATGAAACTCCCCAGGAAAGGGATTGGGTTTTATTTTAGATAAAAAGGCTTTGGGGTCACAATATATTCCAGAATTCCAGAGAAATATTTTCTTTCTTATCTTGACAGTGGGAATTGATAATGCTATAATACTAGATGTCACAATGCTTTATTGTGACCTGCCGGGGTGGCGGAATAGGCAGACGCATCGGACTTAAAATCCGGTGGGTATTTATACCCGTGCCGGTTCGAGCCCGGCTCCCGGCACCATTTAAATAGTTTAACAATGTGTGGGTATAGCTCAGTTGGCTAGAGCGCTACGTTGACATCGTAGAGGCCAGCGGTTCAAGTCCGTTTACCCACACCATTTTTTTATAAAGACCATTAAGGTCTTTTTTTCTTGCCAAATATCGTTAGCTCCTAACTGTATACAAAAATGAGATGCTTCATATAATAATTATTACAGGGAGTGATGAATATGGGGATAATAATCTCTACTCTGGATTTTCCAGAAGAGATTAAGAATAGATTGCAGGATCAGCATCAGGCTGGTCTTATTTTTGACGAATTAGCAGGTAAAGATTATACAGCCTTTAAAATAGATTTTAAACAGAAGAAACAGGAATCCCTCGAATATCTGGCCAACATAATTGCTGATATAGTTATAGAATATATCAAGAAAAAATTTTTAAACAATATAATCAGGAATAGGTATCAGGAGTTTTCCCTGGCAGAACAGAATATGATAGAGGAGATGACTGTTGATAATTTAGACAAATTACTGCAGAGGAGTAATAAGCCGGGTAATATCTTGAGTAAAGAAGAAATAGTAAAAAAGATTTTAACCTATTTTCACCAGAATGAAAATATGAATCTGGAAGGCTTTGTCCGTTTTCGTTTAAAGGATATAATTGACGAAATTGAAATGGCTATTGAGATGTCTGTTGATGATTTTATTATTCAAAAGGAATATAATGAATTTATTGACCTTTTAAGATACTTTGTGGAATTACAGGAACCCAGGATTGACCTGGTTAATGTTATCAAAAAAAAGAACGGTTCCTTTCAGATCCTGGATCAGGAGAGAAAGGAAATAAGCAGTGAATACCTGGAAGGGTATCTGGCAGATATGTTTAAGGATGAGGTAGAATATGAAGATCTCCTGGTCAGTGCCTTGATCAATCTGGCTCCTCAGAAGATTAGACTGCATTTTCAAAGGGATGAGGTAGAAGAAACAGTACGGAGGATCTTTGGCCAGAAAGTAGAAATCTGTAGGGGCTGTTCCCTCTGTCAATATGGAGAAGGGATAGAAAATTAAGCCACTTAATACTTGACAATTAATAACAGTAATATTATAATAAAGTAAATTTAAATTAAAGATGTAGAAAAGCGAGGACGGGGAGAGTAGGATATGCTTTTTTACTCCAGAGAGGGATGTCATAGGCTGAAAGCATCCTGTAAAAAATATATTTGAAGACCACCCCCGAGCTGATAGGAGGAAAGTCCCCCAGGGGGCAAGTAATTCTATCCGGAATAAACCGTTAATTACCAGGAGTGGGCAAGTTAAGTTTTCCTGCCAGGAAATTTTAATTTGCTTATTAGAGTGGAACCGCGGAACCTTATTCGCCTCTAGGATGGTGAATAAGGTTTTTTTATTGGTTTTAGTTTATACTTAATCAGTATTTAAAAATTGAGATAATTGATCCTTGATTGCTATTAAAAAGGATCTTGATTATTTTAAAAGGAATTTGGTTGATTTAAGGGATACTGGATTTTAATAAAATTTTTAATTAAAAAGAGGAGGTTGGTCATAATGGGAAAAGTAAAAATTACCTTACCGGATAGAACAGTTCTGGAGTATGATGCCGGTATTACAGTAGCAGAAGTTGCCTATAGTATTGGTGCCGGGCTGGGACGTGCAGCTATAGCCGGAAAAATTGATGGAAATCTGGTGGATTTAAATACAGGTATAAAGCAGGATGCAGAATTATCTATAATTACTCTTGATTCCAAAGAGGGGCTGGATATTTACCGCCATACTGCAGCCCATATAATGGCTCAGGCAGTAAAGAGGATCTATGGTGATGTAAAACTGGCTATCGGGCCAGCTATTGAGGATGGCTTTTATTATGATTTTGACCTGGAAGAAAGAATATCCCAGGAGGATTTTGCCAGGATAGAGGAAGAGATGAAAAAAATCATCAAGGAAGATCTTCCTATCTCCAGGAAGGTTATGAATAAGGAAGAAGCTATCAATTTAATGCAGGAAAAAGGTGAAATCTATAAGGTAGAATTGATTGAGGAAATGGAAGATGAAGAGGTTTCTTTTTACCAGCAGGGTGAATTTATGGATCTTTGCCGGGGACCTCATCTCCCTTCAACTGGAAGGGTTAAGGCCTTTAAACTCCTGAACACTGCCGGGGCTTACTGGCGGGGTGATGAAAAAAACAAGATGTTACAGAGGATTTATGCTACTGCTTTTGCTAAACAGGCAGAGCTGGACCTCTATCTGGAGAGACTGGAAGAGGCCAAAAAGAGGGATCACCGTAGATTGGGTAAAGAACTGGAACTTTTCAGTTTCCATGATGAAGGCAGGGGCTTCCCTTTTATCCATCCCAAGGGTATGGTCCTGCGTAATGAATTGATAGATTTCTGGAAGAAAGAACACCGCAAAGCAGGTTATGAGGAGGTAATGACCCCAATTGTTCTAAATCAGTCCCTCTGGCAGCAGTCTGGCCACTGGGATCATTACCAGGAAAACATGTATTTCACAGAGATAGATGATGAACTTCATTCCATTAAACCGATGAATTGTCCTGGTGGTATTTTGATCTATAAAAGCAAGATGCGTAGTTACAGGGATTTGCCCATCAGGATGGGTGAACTGGGTGTAGTCCATCGTCATGAGAAATCCGGTACCCTGCATGGCCTGATGAGGGTAAGGAATTTTACCCAGGATGATGCTCATATCTTCTGCCTGCCTTCCCAGATTGTTGATGAGCTGACAGGGGTAATCAAACTGGTAGATACTATCTATAGTGCTTTTAACTTTAATTACAAGGTAGAATTAAGCACCAGGCCGGAGAATGCCATGGGTTCAGAGGAAATGTGGGATATGGCTACTGCAGCCCTGAAAGAAGCCATTGAGAAAAATGAATTAGCTTATGAAATCAATGAAGGTGATGGTGCCTTTTACGGTCCCAAGATAGATTTCCATCTGGAAGATTCCCTGGGCAGGACCTGGCAGTGTGGTACTATACAGCTGGATTTCCAGATGCCGGAAAGATTTGACCTAAGTTATATTGGTGAGGATGGTAAGGAACACCGTCCTGTAATGATTCACCGGGCTATCTATGGTAGTCTGGAGAGGTTCATGGGTATTCTCATCGAACATTATGCAGGAGCCTTCCCTGCCTGGCTGGCCCCAGTCCAGGTAAAGGTTTTACCGGTTTCTGCTGAGCAGATTCCTTATGCAGAATTGATCAGAGAGGAATTGGCAAAAGAAGATATCCGGGTGGAAGTAGATGCTGCCAATGAAAAACTGGGTTACAAAATCCGACAGGCTCAGCTGGAAAAGGTCCCCTACATGTTGGTAGTGGGTAAAAATGAAGAAGAGGATAAAAGTGTTGCAGTCAGGGATAGGAGAGAAGGAGACCTGGGTTCCATGAGTCTTGCTGATTTCAGGGAGAAGGTATTGAAAGAAATCATGGAAAAACTTAATTAATGTTGATTATTTTTGTTGACAGTCCAGTAACTAATGTGTTATACTATAACCGTTATAAAATAAAGTAGAAACAACCCGTTTCTCACCAATAGCTTTTCTGGCTATCTGGTTAATAGATATTTTATTCGACCTGTACTATATTGGTGGTAACAGGCTGATAGAATATTATGGCGGGTGGTTTCTCTCACCCGCTTTTTTAATTCTTCTACTGTGGGTGACCTGAAATTCTATTAAATCCTGTATTTTTCTTAAATATTTTAGGAGGTGTATATACAATCAGTAACGATTTAAGGATTAATGATCAAATTAGAGCAAAAGAGGTGCGCCTGATCTCTGATGATGGAGAACAGATGGGCATTGTTTCTCTTGCAGAAGCTCTAAGAATTTCAGAAGAAAAGGAGCTGGATCTAGTTGAAGTAGCTCCCCAGGCCAAACCACCAGTATGTAAAATCATGGATTATGGGAAATATAAGTATGAAAAGGCAAAAAAAGCAAAAGAGGCCAAAAAGAAACAAAATATAATGAATGTCAAAGAAGTTCAAATGGGAGTTAAGATCGATGAACATGATTTTAATGTTAAATTAAAGATGGCCAGGAAATTTTTAAGCAATAAGGATAAAGTCAAGATTAGGGTTAAGTTTAGAGGCCGTGAAATGATGTACCAGCAGCTGGGGTTTGAATTGATGGATAGGCTGATTGAAGGTACCAGCGATGTGGGTAAAGTAGAAAACAAAGCCCATATGGAAGGTCGTAATATGTTCATGGTTCTGGCTCCGAAAACAGAAGACAAATAATCATTGATAAGGAGGTTTAGCAATATGTCTAAGCTTAAGACACATAAAGGTATATCTAAAAGGATGAAAAAAACCAGTAACGGTAAACTGAAGAGAAGCAAGGCCTTTCGTAATCATATTTTAACAAAGAAATCCGCCAAGAGAAAAAGAGGTTTACGTCAGCCAGGTCTTGTACATGAAAGCATGGAGAAAAAGTATAGCAAATTACTTCCTTATAATTAAACCTATTGAATCCAATAATATGAATATATTTCGGAAAGGAGAATTATTATGCCACGTGTAAAGAGAGGATACACAGCACGTAGAAGAAGAAAAAAGATTTTAAAGATGGCCAAAGGTTATTATGGCGCCAAGAGCAAATTGTTTAGACCAGCAAATCAAGCAGTTATGAAATCACTGCATTATGCCTATAGAGATCGCCGTACAAGGAAACGGGATTTCAGGAAATTATGGATTACCAGGATCAATGCTGCAGCCAGGAAGGATGGCTTATCCTATAGCCGTTTTATCAATGGCCTGAAATTGGCCAATATTGAGATTGACCGTAAAATGCTGGCCGATATGGCTGTAAGAGATGAAAATAGCTTTAGTGAACTGGTTAATATTGCAAAAGAGGCTTTAAACAGCTAAGTTGAGCTTTAAAGCCGGGCGATAAACCCCGGGATTTATTCCCGGGGATTTTAATTATAGAAAAAAAAGGACTGATCCTTTTGCGGGAAATCATCAGCAGTGAAGAAAATCAAAAGGTGAAATTTCTGAAAAAACTATATAAAAGGAAAACCAGGCGGCAAAGGGGTATCTTTCTCCTGGAAGGTTACCGGATTATTGAGGAAGCCCTAAAGAGCGAGGCTCTTATTGATAGCCTTTATATGAGCCCTGAATTTTATCAAAGCCAGGCAGGACAGGAACTTGTTTCTGAATATGAAAAGAGGGCTGATGGGAGAAAGATAGTCTTGATTAAAGAAAGTATCTTAAATAGACTGGCTGATACCCAGACACCCCAGGGAGTTATTGGCCTGGTTCAGGAAAGGGAATATCAGCTGGCTGATCTTGCCAATAAGGACTTTCTCCTTTTACTGGATCGGATCCAGGACCCGGGTAATATGGGAACTATCATCAGGACTGCTCTTGCTGCCGGTGTAGATGGTATAATCATTCTTAAAGGCAGTGTTGATATTTATAATCTCAAGGTCTTAAGATCCACCATGGGGGCTATCTTTAAAATCCCCCTGATTCAGGACCTGGACCTGGAGGATTTTTTAAGCTTTTTTCAGGCCAGTGAATACAAACTAATCAGTGCTGACCTTTCAGCAGAAGATTATTATTACCAGTTGGATTATTCAGAACCCCTTATTATTGCTATTGGCAATGAAGCCAATGGCCTCCAGGAAGACCTGCTGATTAATTCAGATTACCGGATTAAAATACCTCTCTTTGGTGATATAGAGTCCTTAAATGCAGCTATAGCAGCAGGGATAATCCTTTACAGGGTAGCAGAGAAAAAATTTCATAAATGAGCACAATATTCAGAAATTTTCATTTCATTTACTGAAAAACCTTGTCAAGTCTGGTATGCTGTGTTATAATATCGGTATAAGGTGTCCTTCATAAGCATATAAGAGAAATTCTACCCTGGGAAGGATGTGATCCTGAATGGGTTTGACTGCAGCATTTTTCTGGAGGATCTTTGAAGAGACAGGTTCAATTAGTGCTTATTTGGCCTATAAACAATTATTTTGCATAATGACAATGAAGAAGAAAAAAGAATATATATAAAGGCAAGGAAGGAGAGAGTAGTCAGCAGTAAGGCTTCACCAGGGAAAGGTTGTCACCGACTGGAAGCAACCTGAAGGCTTTGTTGATGAAGTTCGCTCTGGAGCTGTGAACTGAAATTAGAGTAAGTTTGACCGGTGGAGAAGACCGTTATGATTGAAGAGTGACCTATTCTGAGGAAGATAGGTAATAAGGGTGGTACCGCGTGGATCTCTCGTCCCTTTGGGATGGAGAGATTTTTTATTTTATGATAGATAATTTGAAGTGATGAATCAATAATTACTGGAGGTGTAAGAATTGGATTTACGGGAAAACTTAAAGAAAATTGAAGAGGAAGCAGAACAGCTTTTCAGTAGAGCAGATTCACTGGAGAAACTAGAAGAACTCAGGATTGTTTTTCTCGGTAAAAAAGGAAAGATTACAGATGTATTAAAACAAATGGGGAAAATGTCTCCTGAAGAAAGGCCTGTACTGGGCCAGGCAGCCAACCAGCTTAAAGATAAATTGAATAATCTCCTAAGTGCAAGGAAGAATGAGCTGGAAGAAATCTTACAGGCCAAAAAACTGGAGGAGGAGCGGATTGATATTACTCTTCCCGGGACAGAGATTATTACTGGCCATTTACATCCTTTAACCAGGATTACTAAGGAGATTGAAGATATATTTATCGGTTTAGGTTTTACCATTGAAGAGGGGCCGGAGATCGAGACAGAATATAATAATTTTGAGGCCCTTAATGTGCCCAAATATCATCCAGCCCGGGATTTGCAGGATACCTTTTATATTGATGACCATTATCTCCTGCGTACCCATACCTCACCGGTTCAGGTCAGGACTATGGCCCGGCAGAAACCACCGATCAGGATTATTGCCCCCGGCCGGGTTTATCGTTCAGATGATATAGATGCTTCCCATTCACCAGTTTTTTATCAGGCAGAAGGACTGGTAATAGATAAGGATATTTCTTTTGCAGATTTAAAGGGGACCATACAGCTTTTTGTCCAGTCTGTTTTTGGTGAAAATACCAGAACCAGATTCCGTCCCAGCTATTTCCCCTTTACTGAACCCAGTGCTGAAGTTGATATTTCCTGTGTGATCTGTGGGGGAGAAGGCTGCCGGCTTTGTTCCTATACAGGCTGGCTGGAAATCCTGGGCTCCGGCATGGTCCATCCCAGGGTATTGGAAATGGCTGGCTTTGATCCGGAAGAATATAGCGGTTATGCCTTTGGCATGGGTTTAGACAGGATAACAATGCTTAAATATGGCATTAATGATATCCGGCTCTTATATGAAAATGATCAGCGCTTTTTACATCAATTTTAATAAGTTTATAGGGAAGGTGGTTAGAAATGCAGGTATCTTATAAGTGGTTAAAAGAATATATCGATTTTCCATATAGCCCGGAAGAACTGGAACATGTACTGACTATGGCAGGTATGGAAGTTGATGAAGTAGAATATAGAGGCAAGGGTATTGAAGAAATTGTTATTGGAGAAATCCTGGAGTTAGAAAAACACCCTGATGCAGACAAATTGCTAATCTGTAAAGTGGATACCGGTGATGAGGTCCTGGATATTGTTACTGGTGCTGCCAATGTCTTTACAGAGGCCCTGGTACCGGTGGCAAAAATCGGGGTTACCTTACCGGATGGTTTGAAGATAAAAAAGGCTAAATTACGGGGAGTAGAATCCTATGGCATGCTCTGTTCTACCGATGAGTTGGGACTCAGTGAGGAGCGGGCCAGCGGAATAATGATTCTCGGTGAAGATGCTGTAAAAGGCATGAAATTGATTGAGTATCTGGGTCTTGATGATTATATCTATAAGCTTGATCTGACCCCCAATTATGGCCGTTGCCTTGGCATGATTGGTATTGCCAGGGAATTGAAGGCTATCCTGGGGGACAGGGAATTAAACTTACCCGAATATACAATTAAGGAAAGTAATGAAGAGGTCTCCAGTTTGGTAGAGATCCAGGTCCTGGACCCTGAACTCTGTCCCCGTTATACAGGACAGGTCATAAAAAATGTAAAAATCGGCCCATCACCGCGTTGGATGCAGCAAAGGCTGACTGCGGCAGGGATCAGGCCAATTAATAATGTTGTTGATATTACCAACTATGTAATGCTGGAATATAACCAACCCTTACATGCCTTTGATTATGATAAAATCAGCGGGCAGAAGATTATTGTCAGAAGGGCTGAAGAGGGGGAAAAGCTCCTGACCCTGGATGATAAAGAAAGGGACCTTAATCCTGATATGCTGGTAATTGCTGATAGTGAGAAGGCCCTGGGCCTGGCCGGTGTAATGGGTGGTGCTGACAGTGAGATTACTGAAGAGACCAGGACTGTTTTCCTGGAAGCTGCCTATTTTGATCCAGTCTCCATCAGGAAGACTGCCAGGGGTTTGGGCTTAATTAGTGAATCTTCCTACCGTTTTGAAAGGGGTATAGACATAGAGAAGGTCCTGGAGGCTGGCAGATGGGCTGCCTATTTGATCCAGGAATATGCGGGAGGAGAGGTAGTTAAGGGGGTACTGGATGTTTATCCCGAACCATATCAGCCGGCAAAGATCAGGTTGGAGACCAGGCAGGTTAACCGCCTCCTGGGTATAAATCTCTCCACCAGGGAGATTAAGGAGATCCTCCTTGGACTGGAATTTCCTGTCAAAGAGGAAAAGGAGGATGTCTTAATGGTTGCTGTGCCTTCCTTCCGGCCAGATGTGGAAAGAAAGGCAGACCTCATTGAAGAAGTAGCCAGGATGTATGGTTATGATAATATTCCCGGCAGCAGGCCGGCCAGCAAACAGCAGGGCAAAAAGAGCCTGAAGCAAAAATTTGTGGACCTTAGCCGGGAAGTCATGCTGGCAGCAGGTTTAGATGAGATTATTAGCTTCAGCCTCTGTGGAGAAGAGGATTATAAAATATTGAATCTGCCAGCAGAGAGTGAGTTGCTGAACTGGGTCAGGATTAAGAATCCTCTCAATGAGGCTTATGCTGTTTTACGTACTAGTCTGGTTCCCAATCTCCTGGAGGTATTATCCAATAATGCCAGGAAACAAATTGAGGCCATCAGGATCTTTGAACTGGGTAATGTGTTTTTTAATAGTGAAGGACCAGAGCCTTATGCAGAATATCCCTGCCTGGCAGGGGCCAGCATGGGCTATGCAGGAGATCCCTGGCAATTGGGTGCCCCTGATTTCTTTTACCTGAAGGGTGTCCTTGAACATTATTTTGCCCGCCTGGGTATAGAGGATTATAGTTTTGTAAGAAAGAGCCTGCCTTACCTCCATCCTGGAAGGACTGCAGCCATACTTGTAGGAGAAAAAAAGGTTGGCTTTCTTGGAGAGCTTTTGCCTGGTCTAATTGATACTCTTGATTTGAAGGAAAGGACAGCGATATTCCAGCTGGACCTGGATCAGCTTTTCCAACTCTATAAAGAGGAACGGAGGTTTGAAGACCTACCCCGTTACCCGGCTTCAGAGAGAGACCTGGCCTTACTGGTTGATAAAGAAGTAGCTGCAGCAGATTTACAGAAGAGTATCAGGGAAAAAGGTAGTACTTTGCTGAAAAAGGTAGAAGTCTTTGACCTATATCAGGGTGACCGGATACCTGAGAACAAAAAAAGCCTGGCTTTCAGGTTAGTCTTCCAGGCTGGAGATAGAACCTTGACAGATGAAGAAATAAATGAAAAGATTGCTGTTGTCGTAAAAGAGCTGGAAAAGAAATTTTCTGCAAAAATTCGTGGAAATTAAAATATCAGGCAGGAATTTTTTAATAAAGAGGGAAATATTAAAATAGCATGTTTTATCATAATAATGGAGTTGAAAAACATGGCTATAGAGGATAAGCAGAAAAAAAGATTCAGAATAAAGATCCTGGGCCAGGAAATGGTCATTGTGGGGAATCTTTCTGAAGAATACGTTAACCACCTCTCCAATCATATTAATGTGATTGGAGAGGAAATCTGCCGTGCTTATCCTCGTCTTTCCCACCAGCGAATTATGAACCTGGTAGTAATGAATATAACAGATGAGTATTATAAATTGAAAAATGTTTATAATAATAAAATAAAGGAATTAAAAGAATTGGAAAAAGAGAATCAATTACTGAAGGAAAAATATGAAGAAATAAAAAATGAATATAATGAACTACTGGAACTCCTGGAGGAGGATGATTAACATTTGACTATAACAGCAATTGATATAATAATCTTGATAAATTTTCTCTTTTTTGTTATTGCTGGTTTTAACAGGGGTTTTATCAAACAGACCAGCACTATTGTAGGAATTATTTTTGCACTTATAATTGCTATTAACAATTACCAGGCCTTGATTCCCTACCTGGAAGAAAGAATCCTTGTTTCAGAGGGAATGCTGCAATTTATCTCTTTTACTATTTTATTTATTTTGATTAATCTTTTTGTACATCTATTGGGCTTTATCTTAAAAAAAAGCCTGGATGCCCTCTTTTTAAAGCCCATTGACCAGGCTGCTGGTGCTATTTTGGGAGTGGTTAAAGGAGTGTTTGTCTCCTACTTCCTGGTTCTAATCCTGTCCCATATTCCCTATTTGACCGTGCAGGAGACTTTAGGTAGTTCCTTCCTGGCCCTCAGGATTCTGGATTTGACTCCACTCATACAGAATACATTACAAAATATATTTAATCCTTAAAAACCCTGTTGTGAAAACAATAGGGATATTTTTTAGTTTTATAAAAAATATACTGGTTTAGGGCAGGGTGATGAATCTATGTCCGGGATTAGCAATAAAGAAGTGGCCGGTATTTTGATGGAAATGGCTGCTTTGCTGGAACTCCATGGTGAAAATATATATAAAATCAGGGCATATCAGAATGCTGCCCGGAATTTGACCAGTTTGCAGGAAGAACTGGCTTTACTTATTAAGGAAGATAGGCTGGAGGAAGTAAAGGGGATCGGGAAAGGGATAGCCACCACTATTAAGGAAATTTATGTTGCAGGTTATAGCCCCTTGCTGGAAGAATTGCAGAGGAAGACACCGGCAGGCCTGCTGGAATTAATAAAGATACCAGGTTTGGGCCCGGCTACAGTTTATCAGCTCCATAAAGAAGCAGGCATAAAAGGACCGGCTGATTTGAAGGAGGCCCTGAAAGAAGGAAGGTTAAGAGGGTTAAAGGGTTTTGGCCCGAAAAGGTTAGAGAGATTACTATCAGGCCTCAGGGATTATGAGAAATATAGACAGGTAGAACTTCTTTACCATGGCCTGCTTAAGGCAGAGGAGATTAAAAGCTATCTGGAGGAATTCCAGGGCTTGATAAAACTGGAGACTGTTGGTGGTTTACGGAGAGGCAGGGAATTAATCCAGGAGATAGACTTACTGGCAGTCACTGCTTCTGCCCCTGAGCTCAGGGATTTTTTTCTGCAATTGCCTTTTGTGGATCAGGTTATAGAAAAGAAAGAGAGAAAAATCAGGATAGTGACAGAGGATAGTTTTCCGGTTAATCTCATAGTGGTCAGGGAAGAGGAGTATCCTACAGCAAGCATTTATTATACCGGTTCCCGGGACCATGTCAGCAGGCTGGTAAGGCAAGCTGCTGATTATGGTTATCAGCTTACTGCAGCCGGCCTCTTCAAAGAGGGGAAAAGGATAGGAGTTAAGGATGAAAGAGGGCTTTATGAGCTTTTAGGCCTGGATTATATTATCCCTGAACTCCGGGAAGACCGGGGAGAGCTGGAGGTAGCCAGAACTGGAAAACTACCTGTAAGTATAAACCTTTCTGATATCAAGGGAGATCTCCATCTCCACAGCCATTATAGTGATGGCAGCCATAGTATAAGAGAAATAGTGGAAGAAGCCAGGAGGAGGGGCTATCAGTATATAGCCATAACAGACCATTCTGCCTCCCTGCAAGTAGCCGGTGGCTTGTCCATAGATAGCTTGCTCCGGCAGATGGAGGAGATTGAAGCTCTCCAGGAGGAGTATCCTGACATAAAGATTTTCAAAGGCAGTGAAGTGGATATTGCTCCAGATGGGGGCCTGGACTATCCTGATGAGATACTGGCCAGGCTGGATCTGGTAATAGCCTCTATTCATACAGGTTTTAATCAAAGTGAAAAAGAGATAACCGGGAGGATTATTAAGGCCATGGAAAATCCCCATGTGAATATAATCGGTCATCCCAGAGGAAGATTACTGAAAAGGCGTGAGGCCTATCCAGTAAATATGGATGAAGTAATCCGGGCAGCCAGGGCAACAGGAACCTGTCTGGAATTAAATGCTTCACCATACCGGCTGGATATAGATGATTTAATCTGTAGAAAGGCAAAGGAAGAGGGGGTTATGATAGCCTTCAACACTGATGCCCATAATTTAGCTGAGCTTGATTATATGGTCCTGGGTCTGATGACAGCCCGCAGGGGCTGGTTGGAGAGAAGAGATGTAATAAATGCCCTGGAACTGGAAGAACTCTCTCCTTTATTAAAGGCCAAACAGTGAAATAGGTCTGGAGGGACAGGAAAATGGATAGGAAGAATATAGAGATATTGGAACTTGATAAGATAAAAGAAGAATTAAAAGGATATGCTGCTACAATCCCTGCCCAGGAGCAAATCCTGGGTCTTACACCAGTGGCAGACCTGGATTATGTAAGGAAGTGTCTCAAGGAAGTAACCGCAGCCAGGGAACTGATGGCAGAGTTTGGCATGCCGGGTTTCGGGGGAATCAGGGATCTACGTCAGGTCCTGGATAAACTGGAAAAGGGTATTGTTCTTTCCCTACAGGAACTGGTAGATATCAGTGACAGTTTACGGGGTTTCCGCTCTCTAAAGAGGTATTTTAGGGAGATCATTGATAATACAGAAGAGACCCTGTTGGAAAAATACTATGGTCTTATAATCCAGGAAGGAGAAAAGATAATTATCCTGAAAGAACTGGAAAGGGAGTTGGAAGCCTGCCTGGATGAATATGGGGGCCTGAAGGATTCAGCCAGCCCGGCCCTGGCCAGGATTCGCTCTGAAATTAACCGAACTGCACATAGAATCCGGGAGAAGATGGATAATATTATCAAAAGCCCCCAATACCAGGAGATGTTGCAGGATAATCTGATTACCAAAAGAAGAGACCGTTATGTGGTTCCTGTTAAAAGTGAATATAGAAATATTTTTCAGGGTATAGTCCATGATCAATCAGCCAGTGGCTTAACTTTATTTATGGAGCCCCTGGCAGTGGTCCAGATGAATAATAAGTTAAGTGAATTGGAAAATGAAGAGGAAAAGGAAATTTATCGGATCCTGAAAATGCTCAGTGATAAAGCAGGAGAGTATTTATACGAACTCCGCAATAATCTGGAAGTAGCTACTTTCCTGGATCTCTGTTTTGCCAAAGCAGATTATAGCCGTAAGATTGGTGGTGTGGAACCAGAGATCAATGACCAGGGTATTATCTATATTGTCAAGGGGAGACATCCTTTGCTGGGGGAGAAGGCTGTTCCCATCGATATTCATGTCGGGGATAAATTTAAAACCCTGGTTATAACCGGCCCTAACACGGGTGGCAAGACAGTGGCCTTGAAGACAGTAGGTTTATTTGTCCTGATGGCCCAATGTGGTATACATGTTCCGGCTGGACAGGAAACAAGACTGGCTGTTTTTAAAAATGTTTTTGTGGATATTGGTGATGAGCAGAGCATAGAACAAAACTTAAGTACTTTCTCTTCCCACATGCACCGGATCAGGGATTTTCTCTATAAAGCTGACCAGGAATCCCTGGTTTTAATTGATGAATTGGGGGCCGGGACTGACCCTGGAGAAGGGGCTGCCCTGGGTATTGCTATCATGAACAGTTTAAGAAAAAAACAGGCTACTACTATAGTTACTACTCACTATAGTCAACTTAAGAATTATGCCTATGATGAGGAAGGGGTAGAAAATGCCTCTGTAGAATTTGACCTGAATACCCTGGAACCCACTTACCGGATTTTAATGGGGGTACCTGGGGGCAGTAATGCTATTACTATTGCCCGGAAGCTGGGTATACCGGAAGAGATAGTTGAAGAGGCCAGTAAATATCTTTCCACTGATGAAATTAAGGTAGAGAAAATGATATCTGCCTTAAGCCTGGAAAGGGACCGCTATAGTAAATTAAAAGAAGAATACCTGGCCAAAGAGGAAAAAATAGACAGCCTGATCAAAAAGTATGAAGAGATGGTCCAGAGACTGGAGAAAGAAAGGGAAAGGATCCTGGAGGAAGCCCGGAAGGAAGCAGAAGGCATTCTGGAGACAGCCAGGCGGGAGACCAGGAATATATTACAGGATTTGAAGAAGAGTGAATTTCAATTCCGGTCTGACATAGATAGAAAGGGAAATCAACTAAATCAACATTTTAAAGAGATGGAAGAAAAACTATTCCCTGCAGAGCTGGAAGAGGAAGGCAAGAGACCCAGACAGGCCCTTGCAGTAGGAGATGAAGTCCGTTTATTGAGTACAGGAAGCAGGGGCCAGGTTCTAAGCATTGATGAAGACAGGCAGGAAGCAACAGTACAGGCAGGTATTATTACTGTCAAGGTAAGCCTGGGGGACCTGATTAAAGCAGAGATGCCGGAAATAGAAAAAAAGGAGATGGTGAAGAGATACAGGGTCAGGAAGACAGAAAGGGTTTCTCCTTCACTGGATCTTAGAGGTAAAAGGTATGAAGATGCCCAGAGGATTCTGGATAAATACCTGGATGATGTATTTCTGGCAGGTTTGAAACAGGTTGAAATAATCCATGGCAAAGGAACAGGGGCTTTGAGAATTGCAGTCCAGGAGATCCTGGAAGCACATGCCCATGTCAAGAGTCACCGCTTAGGCCGCCAGGAGGAGGGAGGACTGGGGGTAACTATAGTAGATATTTATTAAAAATAATTACCTGTAAAGATTATTTCAGGATAAAAAAAGCTATCTCCTGTAAAAGAGATAGCTTTTTTTATTGCAATGTTATTTTTCTCCTTTAGTTTATTTAATCAAAAGCAATACAATTCACTTCAATTCAAAACCAGGATACAGGCTAATACATAATTGAAACTTATTATAGGAAAGCAACTAAAAAGCAAAAGCAAAACTAGAAAGCCGGATCAGGGATAAAAACGGTAAAAGAAGTCCCAGATACTATCAAAAAAGCTTTCAGTTTTTGGACTACCATGGAGATCACATTCTTCTTCAGGTATTATTTCATAGAGGATTTCTCCAAGTTCATTAGTTTCCGGGATACCGGTTACCGGATCAATTTTTTGTATAGGTTCATAGGCATCAACGAAATAGGTGCCGTTAATGTCAATTTCTTCTTCTCTATCTTCTTCGGCAAACTGCTTACCAAAATCTATTCTGGCACTGCCTATTCTAAGCCGGCTGTTGGCAAAATACCTATACTCAACAATACTTTCCTCTGGACATTCAGCTGTAGCCAGCAGGCCAGATTCAGTACAGATTTTGGCTGTACGAACTGGTTGATGGAGAGTATTTTTTTCTGTAGGCTCATTGCCTTTTTGGAAAAGCTCGGTAACAGTGTTTACTGTATAATCATTGGGCAGTAATCCGGTTATGGGATCAACCTCTACAGAAACGATAGTAGCTGGTTTTTTGAAATGGCTGATAGGCATATCTTTTACAACTTCCCGCATATAGTCTCCCCAGAGGCGGGCAGCCTCGGAACTAGAAATGATCAAACCACCACTACCTTCTGGATAGAGATAGTTGCCTTTCTCATCTTTCTGGTTATATTCCATGGGAATAGGATTATCTTCACCAATCCAGATACAGGTTACCAGTTTAGGGGTAAAACCTACATACCAGGCATCAGTATAATTATTGGCAGTTCCGGTTTTTCCGGCTACTGGTTGGTTGCCCAGCCGGGTACGCCAGCCAGTACCACCGGCATCACTGACCACTGATTGCAACATACTGGTCATCAGATAGGCTTCCTCTTCTGAGAGGACCACTTTTTTCTCTGGATGGGCTTCATAGATAACCCGGTTGTGTTTGTCCAGGACCCTGGTTATGGAAATCGGTTCAACCAGGATACCCTGGTTAGCAAATACCCCGTAGGCAGAGGCCAACTCCAGTGGAGTTACACCTTTATTTAAACCACCCAGGGCTATGGAGTAACGATCCTGGTGCCGGTCTGCTGCCTGTAAAGTTGTAATTCCCATTGCTTCTGCTGTTTTAATGGTTTCAATTACACCAACTTCCCTGATTAGCTGGACAGAAGCACTATTTAGTGATTGTTTTAAAGCATCCCGGAGGCTGACCAGGCCAAAATACTTGTTGTCAAAGTTGTTTGGCCACAAACGCAGGGGTTCATTTTTGCCACCACTGACACTGATAGGCATATCGTTAATGATGGAAGCCGGTGACCAGCCCTGCCTGATGGCTGTAGTAAAGACCAGAGGTTTAAAAGCCGAACCAGGTTGCCTCATGGCCTGGTAGGTTCTGTTAAAATGGTCATTTCCTCTACCACCTATCATGGCCTTTATTTCACCAGTTGTTGGATCCAGTGTAATAATGGCCAGTTGTGGTTGAAGTTTGTTGTTGGTATTATTCCTTTCAATAGAGGGAAGATACCTTTGTTTTTCAGCGTTTTTTACAGCTTCTTCAGCCTTTCTCTGGATATCTGGATCCAGTGTAGTATAGACCCGTAATCCTCCGCCATAGACCAGTTGAGCTCCAAATTTATCGATTAATTGATCCCTGACATAGCGGATAAAGTAAGGGGCGAATTCTTCCTTATCAGGTTCCTGTTCCCGTAATACTATTTCATATTCCTTGGCTTTCTGGGCTTCTTCAGCACTTATATAACCTAACTCTGCCATCCTGTCCAGGACCATGTTCCTTCGATTGATGGATGCCTGGTAATTATTAAAAGGGGAATAGAGATTTGGACCTTTTGGCAAACCGGCAATAAGGGCACATTCACTGAGATTTAATTCCCAGACATTTTTGCCAAAATACTGAAGGGAAGCAGACTGGACTCCATAAGCACTATGGCCAAGGAAGATCTCATTTAAGTACATTTCAAGGATTTCTGGCTTGGTATAAAGCCGTTCAAACTGCATAGCCAGATAGGCTTCCTGAATCTTCCTATAATAGGAGACATTCTGTCTATCTAAAAGAGTATTTCCAGCCAGTTGCTGGGTAATTGTACTGGCTCCATGGGGTCTTGATCTCTGTTTAATAATATTTGTCACAAAGGCCCTGGCAATCCCCCAAAAATCAATTCCATGATGGACATAAAAGTTATTATCTTCAATGGCAATAATGGCATTTTGAAGATGGATCGGAATTCTTTCAAGAGGGACAACAATTCTATTTTGCCGATAAAGTTTAGTCAGGAGTTGTCCATCGGCACTATAAATGAGGGTAGCTTCACTGGCTCCCTTGTAATTAGAAATATCAGGTGTATCTTTAATGATATAGGTTAGGGCACCGATAGATAAACCAAAAAATAAAGCTATGATGAGAATAAGAGATGATAGTATTATTTGTTTTTTCCTCACGATCCAACTCCCCTTTCTTTCTATATTTCCTATTATAACATATAAATAAAAAAAATAGTACTATTGACTGAAGGCCAGGAACACTTTCAGTATATAGGCATATACTATATAAGTGGAGGGATTTTATGAAAGCGATTTTCCTGAAACTTAATATATGGCGGATTTTAATAGCATTTGTCCTCCTTCTTCTCCTCTTATTTTTTATTATCCATAGGACTATTACCCCGGTTTTTTTCAATCTGGCAGAAGTGGAGGTTCAGAATATTGTCAATGAGGTAATTAACCAGGCTGTAAATAGAGAGGTGGAAAAGCTTTTATACCAGGATATTGTCTCTTATATTTATAATGAACAGGGAGAAATTGTTTTGATTCAACCTAATATAGGATACATAAATAAATTTACCACCCAGCTTTCCCTGGCTATCCAGAAGGAATTGCAGGGAATAAGCCGGGAAACAGTATCAGTCCCTATCAGCAGGATACTGGGCATAGATCTCCTTGCTGCCTATGGGCCAGAGCTGAAAATGAGGATTATCCCGGCTGGATATACTGTTCCCCCCCGCCTGGTAGACAGCTTTTCTTCAGCAGGTATTAATCAAACCAGACATAAGATCTACCTGACTTTATCAGCCAGGGTAAAACTCATTGTTCCCTTCAAAAGCAGGAGTATTGATGTCCAGGCAGATGTCCCGGTGACAGAAGTGGTGATTTTAGGCCGGGTGCCCCAGGTTTATGTAGGAATGAATCAGGAATCTTTAGGAGGTATATTATATAGGGGAGAAAATAATTCCCCTGCCAAATAATTTAAAGGCATTGGGGCATAATAAAGGTGATGGAGGTTGGAGAAAACTAAGATAGATGATAGAGGCTGAAGAAGTACTGGAGGTATGAAGATGAAAAAAAACGGCCTGAAGACTGGAATAATTATCGGCGGAGTTCTGGGGATTACAGCTTCTTTATTAGGCAGGAGAATGCTTAAGGGAAAAGCCAGCAAAAATAAGGAAGTGGATACAGAGACAGAGAACATTCAGTTGGAGCCTTTGAGTGAAAAAATGGAAGAGGCAGGAGGGGAGAAGGTTAGTAAGGGGGAAAAGAGTAAAAGTATAGTTATAGGAAAAGTTAAAAAGAAAATAGGTAGGGAGGAGACAGCTGAAAAAACAGCCAACCTGGAAGTAGAGTCCAGGGATACAGAAAGGGAAGAAGAGATGAAAGCCAGGATGGAAGGAAGCTCCATGATGGAGGATCTGGCAGCAAAAATGAATTTTAGTGAGAAAATAAGTCAACTGGAGGAAGCCTTAAAGAAGCTGCGGGAAGAAAATACCCAATAAGATGGTGAAAAGATTAGATGTTTAAATTGAGGGAAAAGGATTTGAAAACAGGAATTATGCTCCTGGCTCTTGGGAGCATAATTTACTTTTTGCTGAAACTAAGAAAAATCCTCTTAGCCTTTATTGCAGGTGTTTTGCTGGCCTATTTGCTTTATCCTATCCTGGACTTTTTGAAGAAAAAAAATGTTCCCGGAACCTGGGCAGTTTATATTCTGGCTATGATTTTTTTAATCTTTTCTATCATTTTTTCTGTACTCCTTGTACCGGCCTTTTTAAATGAACTGGCAGGTTTATCTACTACCCTGCCTGAATATATCCAGACTATCAATGATTTTATAGGCCGGATTAACCGGGAATACCGCCGGGTAGAAATGCCTTCTACTATAAAAGAGGCCCTTGACCGGAGTTTAAAAAAGGCTGAAGAACACCTGATAGATTTCCTGGAAGGCTTTACTGATAAATTAATTAGTGGTATTTCTTCCTTTTTCAGCTTATTACTGGCCCCGGTTATTACCTATTATATTTTAAAAGATCTGGACAAGTTGAAAAAAGGCCTTATAAAATGGATCCCTGTCAGAAAGAGGAGATTGTTTTATAATATCGGTTCTGAGATAAATGAGGTTATTCTGGGCTATTTTCGGGGCCAGATCTGGTTAAGCTTCATTGTAGCTATTCTAAGCACTATTGCCTTATTATTCTTAAAGATCCCCTTCAGTATATTATTGGGACTCTTTGTGGGTTTTAGTAATATGATCCCTTATATTGGTCCTATACTGGGCAGTATTCCGGCCATTATCCTGGCTTTACTGAGATCTCCGACCAGGGCTCTCAGTGTGGGAGTCTTATTTTTCCTTGTCCAGCAGGTGGAAAACAGCCTGATCAGTCCACGAATTATCAGTAAAGAAGTAGGTATCCATCCTCTGATGGTGATCTTTGCCCTCCTGGTAGGGGCAGAAATAATGGGTTTTTGGGGTCTTTTGCTGGCTGTTCCCATTGCTGGCTCTTTGCGAGTAATAGCCAGGATAATTTACCGGGAATTTTATGAAGAGAATAATGAAGGTGGTGTCAATTGACAAAAACCTTTATTTCCTGTATTATTTAAATAAGTATTTTCAGGGATTATATATATTTACATACTATATTTTAAGGAAATATTTTAGAAATGCTAATAAAGGATTTATTGGATAATTTATAGGAGGTTTGGATCAGGATGGTAATGACAGGAGATGAGTTACGCAAAGCATATCTGGATTTTTTTGCTGAGAAAGGACATTTGATCCTTCTCAGTGCATCTTTAATACCACAAAATGACCCCAGTATATTGTGGATTAATGCAGGGATGGCTCCTTTTAAGGCATATTTTAATGGGGTTGAAGAACCACCCAGGAGGAGGATTGCCACCAGCCAGAAATGTATCAGGACAAATGATATAGAGAATGTAGGCCGTACAGATCGGCATCATACCTTTTTTGAAATGCTGGGTAATTTTTCTTTTGGCGATTATTTTAAAAAGGAAGCAATATGCTGGAGCTGGGAGTTTGTCACAGAGGTTTTAAAGCTGGATAAAGACCGGCTCTGGATTACTGTTTACCAAGATGATGATGAGGCTTTCAATATCTGGCGGGATGAGGTAGGTTTGCCGGAAGAAAGAATCATTAGGATGGGTAAGAAGGATAATTTCTGGGAGATTGGTACCGGCCCCTGTGGCCCCTGTTCTGAGATTCACTATGACCGGGGAGAAGAGTATGGCACCGGCCCTGAAGATGTTATTGGTGGTGAAGGGGATCGTTTCCTGGAGATCTGGAATCTGGTCTTTACCCAGTTCAATAAGACAGAAGAGGGTGACTATATACCCTTACCCCAGAAAAATATTGATACTGGTATGGGCCTGGAGAGGGTAGCCTCTATCTTACAGGGGGTTGACTCCAATTTTGAAACAGATTTACTGAAACCAATGATCGATTACCTGGTAGAAGATAGTGGAATAAAATATTTGCAGGATGAAGATACTAAGGTAGCTTACCGGGTTATTGCCGACCATGTCCGTGGTATTACCATGGCTATTTTTGATGGGGCTTTGCCCAGTAATGAGGGCAGGGGATATGTTATCAGGCGTATTTTGCGCCGGGCCCTCCGTTATGGCAGGAAACTGGGTTATGAGGAGCCGTTCCTATATCAGATGGTACCGGTAGTTATCAAAACAATGCAGGGAGGGTACCCTGAGCTTAAAGAGAAAGAGGAATATATCCAGAGAGTTATCAAGGCAGAGGAAGAACGTTTCCTCCTTACCCTTGACCAGGGTTTGCATATCCTGGATGGGATGATTGCTGGCCTTAAAAATAGTGGAGAGAAACTTTTGTCTGGTATTGATGCCTTTAAACTCTATGATACTTATGGCTTCCCCCTGGATTTGACCAGGGATGTCCTGGCTGAAGAAGGCCTGGCTGTTGATGAAGATGGTTTTAATCAGGAGATGGAAAAACAGAGGGAAAGGGCCCGTCAGGCCAGAGAAGAAACCGGATTCAGCGCTACAGAGGAAGAAAGGCTTTACAGAAGTCTCCTGGAAAAGTTTGAACTGGAATTTACCGGTTATGAACATATAGATGAGAAAAGCAATATAATTGCTATTGTAAAAGATGGTGAAGAAGTTGAGCTGGCAGGAGCCGGTGACAAGGTAAAAGTGGTCCTGGAAAAGACTCCTTTTTATGGAGAGAGTGGTGGACAGGTTGGAGATAAAGGGATTCTCCGTTTTGCTGATAACCTGGCTACTGTTTATGATAGCCGAAATGAGGCTGGTCTTATTGTCCATTATGTTGAGATAGAAAGGGGCAGCTTCAAAAAAGGGGATGCTGTTGAGGCAAAGGTTTATGCAGATCTGCGGCAGGCTACAGCCCGTAATCATTCTGCAACCCACTTATTGCATAAGGCCTTAAAGGAGGTTCTGGGAGACCATGTCAGCCAGGCTGGTTCACTGGTAGAGCCTGACCGCCTCCGTTTTGACTTTAATCATTTTAATGCTTTAAGTAAGGCTGAACTTATGGAGATAGAAAAGAAGGTTAATAAAGCCATCCTGGCCAATCTGGAAGTTGATGTTACCTTGACAGATATTGAACAGGCCAAGGCTATGGGGGCAGTTGCCCTTTTTGGCGAGAAGTATGATGATGTGGTCCGGGTGGTCTCCATGGGTGATTATTCAAGAGAACTCTGTGGCGGTACCCATGTAGAAGCTACTGGAGCCATTGGTTCTTTCAAGATTTTAAGTGAATCCAGTATTGCTGCCGGGGTTCGCCGGATTGAAGCCATTACCGGTGAAGAGGTATTACGTTATCTTGCCGGCCAGGAAGATAAGATAGAGAAAGCCGCTAGCTTACTGAAAACTACAGCTGATAACCTGCTGGACAGGATCGAGGCCTTACATGCCCGGGAAAAGGAGCTGGAGAAGGAAATCAGGCTCCTGAAAGAACGGCTGGCTGGTTCAGCCATTGATGAGCTGCTGGAAAAAGTGGAAGAAGTTAATGGGATAAAACTATTGCGGACAGAGGTAGCAGGCCTGGATAATGAGGCCTTATTGAACATGACAGATCAATTGAAAGAGAAAATGAAATCTGGAATTATTGTTCTGGCTTCCAGTAATAATGATAAGGCAATCTTTGTGGCAGCAGTTTCAAAGGACCTGGTAGCAGAGGGTTACCATGCCGGGAAGATAATTGGCCAGGTAGCCAGGATTGCCGGTGGTGGTGGTGGCGGCAGGCCGGATATGGCACAGGCGGGAGCCCGTGATCTTACAAAGATTCAGGAAGCTCTGGACCAGGTAGTGGAGATTATAAAATAATTCCTCCCGGAAAGAGGATTTTCCCTGCCAAGCAAGAATATATATAGGGAATACTTGGTATTTTTAGGATAAGAGGGAAAAGAAAAAAAGCTGGAAAAGGAAGTGAGCTTATGCCTGCAGATAATATTAATAATCAGACCATGCAGTTTAAAATTAATAAGGAAGAGTTAAGTCGAACAGGCAGTATCTTAAAAAAGGTCTATCAGGCTTTGGAAGAAAAAGGGTATAATCCTATAAACCAGATTGTAGGTTATTTATTATCCGGGGATCCAGCCTATATAACCAGCTTTAAAGATGCCCGTACTATGATGAGAAGTATTGATCGGGATGAGATTATTGAAGAATTACTCCGTGCTTATATAAAAAATATCTAATATAACTTTTTTGCAGAAACTTTATTATAATAGGGGTAGAAATAAGAGGAAAAGATAATATAGGAAAAAATAAGTATGGAAAGGGTATATTTCAAAAGAAGACCGGGAAGATATATTATGATAGCTAAGTTAGAGAGGAAGTTAGCTGAGATTGCGGAAATATTTATTTCTTTTCCCGGTATTGCTTCTTTTGCTTAGTCTAGCTGTTCAGGCAGCTAAGCCTGAGCTAGAGGGAGTTTTTAATTCTAAAAAACTGAATATGGTCTGGGTGATTATAGATCAGGTTAGCTTGAGTGAGTTAAGGGAAGGGTATACCCCTAATCTGGACTATTTACAGGAAAGAGGTGCTTTTAGCTTGATTAATGTCCGCCCTGCTGCAGGAGCGGTGGAAGCTGAAAGCACTTATTTAAGCATTAATGCTGGAAAAAGATGCCAGGGGAGTAAAAAATCACTAAAGGGAGAAGTGTGGGGAAAAGGGGCCCGGAATGACGAAATAGAGGCCTTAATTGCCTTAAATCAGCTTACTGAGTACAGGGGGCAGCCAGGCCGGCTGGGGGACCTGGCCAGGGAAAATAATATACAGCTGGGAGTCCTGGGTAATAGTGACCTCCAGGATAAGAAAATAAGAACAATTGTAACTATGGCCATGGACAGTTATGGCCTGGTACCCCTGGCCAGGATTGATGAAAGCATATTGGAGGAAACCAGAGAACCCTGGGGCTATCAGAGTGATTTTCAGGCCTATCTGGAGGCCTTTGATGATCTAAAGGAAGAGGCCAATGCCATCTTTATAGAGACTGGAGATATCAGTAGGATAGAATACTATTTTAGTTCCGGTATAGATATAGTAGATGTCGCTAGTGAAGATTATTTTTTACTCGAAAAAAAACGGCGGGAATATAAACTGGCTGCTCTGGAGAAGATAGATGCCTTTATAGGTTCATTATTGGCTAAGCTGGATCTGGAAGAAACCCAGCTGGCTATCCTTTCTCCCACCCCTCCCCGGGAAGAAAGGGCCTATAGGCTGGGCTGGATCTTACTTGTGGGGAGGGAGGTGGACCAGGGTTGGCTGACTTCTACTTCGACAAGGAGAAATGGGATTATCACCATAGCTGACCTCCTCTCTATTTTTACTGCTGCCAATGGTATTGAGGAGGGGGCAGGTTCCCGGGTATATTATCAGGCAGGAGCAAGGCAGCTTAATTGGCCTGCCCTGGACAATCTTTACCAGAGCTTTGTCTTGATTTATAGAATGCGTTCTTACTATATTAAAACTTTTATTTTTTTTCAGATTGTAGCCATCCTCCTTTCCCTTCTTTCCCTGGGTCTGAAAAAAAGTAGACTGGCTGGTATAATTGCAACTTATTTTACATATCTATTAATAGCAATTCTATTTCAACCGGTAAATTGTTTATTAATATCATTTTTGGAGCTTGATTCAGAAAATAATCTCTTTTTCTTTCTCCTGCTTTTATTGTTTCTGGAGCTGGTATTGCTTCAGAGGCTTAGAGATAAAAAAATTCTACAACTTTATATTATCACTACTGTCCTGGTGGTTATAGTCACCGGGGACCTTATTAATAATTACCGGCTCCTGGCTGATTCTCTTTTGGGCTATTCTTCCATACTGGGGGCCAGGTATTATGGCCTGGGCAATGAGTATATGGGTTTTTATCTGGGGGCCTTTCTGCTTAATCTTGGCCTTCTGCTGGAGTTCTGGAAAGGGAAGGGGAGGGGACAAGCAATATATAGCCTGCCTTTCTTTCTTTTTATAATCTATACAATTGGCAGTGTAAACCTGGGAGCAAATTTTGGCGGCCTGCTTACGGCAGTACTGGCAGGGGCAGTAAACTTTTATCAGATAATAAGAATTGAGGATAGATTTACCCTGAAAAAAGGGCCTTTGATATTGACAGGATTAATCCTGGTCCTGGCTTTTCTTCTTGTAGATTACTGGGGAGTTTTGGGAAAGAGGAGCCATATAGGGCTGGCAGTAGAAAAAGTCCTTTCTGGAGACTGGCAATGGATCAAGGATATGGTTTTCCGGAAACTGCGGATGAATATCAAGCTCTTAAGATGGACAATCTGGACCAGGGTATTGCTGGCCATGATCGCCTATCTTATTTTCCTCCTGAAAAAGCCGGTTCCCATTCTAAAGGAGTTCTTTGCCCGTTATCCCTATATAAAAGCAGCTTTTCAGGCTGCCCTGGTCAGCAGCCTCCTTACCATGTTGGTTAATGATTCAGGGGTAGTGGCTGCAGCCACCCTCTTATTCTATCCAGTAATGAGTCTATTATATTGTCTAACTACAGAAAAACAGCAGGCTGATTAATAAAAAAGTAAAAAAATGCTAATAATAAAAATGGAGGGGAGAAGGATGAAATTTCTTGATAAAATCTTCTTAAATAAAGAGGAAGATTGCTTTCGTTACAGGCTGGTCCTGGATATTGGCACAGAGTATTTGAAGGCAGCCCTGGTTGAATACAATAGGGAGGAAAGAAACATTATTGCCTTCAGCAGGGTAAAACAGGATTACGGAAACATGGTCGGGGGGGCCATTACCAATATTGCTGGAGTTCTGGAAAAGGCCAGGGAAGCATTATTAAAGATTAAAGAATTTTCTCCTCACCAGACAAAAGAAATGGTCTGTGGTATTGCCGGGGAATTTGTAAAAGGAGTCCTCCTGTCCCTGGATATAAGCAGGGAAAAGGCAGACCGCAGGATTGATGAGCGGGAAGTCTTATATTTGATCAGGGAGGGAGAGAAAAGGGCTTATGAAAAGGCCTTAAAGATGGCCGAGATGGAGACGGGTATCAAGGATGTGCAAATGGAGTTGATCCAGACTAATATAGTGGAGATTAAGGTTGATGGCTATAAGGTAATAGACCCCTATCAGTTCCAGGGGAAAAACCTTAATCTTATTGTTTTCTATAGCTTTGTGCCTCTAGTCCAATTGGGGGCACTACATACTGTAGCCAGTAAACTGGGTTATGAGCTGGTAGCAGTGGTTCCAGAACCAATGGCAGTAGCAGAGGGTATTTTAAATGCCGAATCCCGTGAATTTGGAGCAGTTATTATAGATATCGGGGGTGGTACTACAGATATAGCCCTGATCAGGAATGGGGGTATTGAAGGGACACGAATGTTTGCCATGGGTGGCCGGGCTTTTACCAGGACTATAGCTGGAGAGCTGAATCTGTCCCTAAAGGAGGCAGAAGAATTAAAATTGGCCTATTCCCGGGGGGAAAAGGTTAAGGATTTTGATAAAATCGATAAATTGATCAAGGCAGACTTACATATTATCTATCAGGGGATAGAGCTATCTTTAATGGAGCTGGCCCAGGGAGAGGTTTTGCCAAAAAGGATATACTTCTGTGGGGGAGGCAGTGCCTTGAGAGGGTTGATCAGTGGCTTCCGGGAACTTAATCCTGCTAAAAGACTGCCTTTTGGACAAAATCCCCTGCTCAAGTTATTAAGTGGTAAGGATATTAAAGGAATTCAGGATCAATACTCTCTTTTGACCGGGGTAGAATATACAACCCCCAGGGCTCTGGCTTATTGTGCCAGCAAATCCCTTTGGGCAGAGAGGAGAATGATGAATCTTGAAAGTCAGAGGTTATAGGATTTTTTACATTGAAGAAGATGCCAGTATCAAGGATATTATAGACTTAATTGAATCTACAACCGCTGTAAAAATGGCCCTGGTAATCAAAAATAGTCAACTGCTTTTAAATAGTTCGGTAAATTTAAAGCTCTTAAAAAAGTACAGCAGGAGGTATAAAAAGGAGCTTGTTTTTATTAATCCAGAGCCTGTCAATGTGGACCAGATCAATAGGGAGGGTTTTCAGATCTATGAAAACCTTATAACCCTTGAAAGGGATCTTCCCCTGTATACTGAAAGGCCCAGAGAAGTTTATACTGGTGAAGAGCTTTATGGGGGTGGGAGTCCTTCGCTAGCAAAAAGTACTGGCAAAAGGTGGCTTCTTTCTTCCCTCTATCTTTTCATATTATTGCTGGTTCTGGGCCTGGTCTATTTATATTTCTTCTACCCGACAGCCACAGTAGAGGTAAAACCGGTTATCCATACTGCCAGTCAGGAAATCAGTATTATTGCTTCAAGAGACCAGAACCGGATTGACTGGCAAAACCATATCCTGCCTTTACATCAAACCCAGCTTGAGATCAGTGGTGAAAAAGAGTTCAGGACTACTGGTGTAAAAGAAGTTGGTGATGAAACAGCCCGGGGCTATGTTAGATTTATTAATGAAAGCCAGGAGGAGGTAGAAATAGGAGCTGGCACCATTCTTCTGGCTGATAATGGTTTAAAATATCGGACCATTGAAGATATTGTTATTCCACCAACAAGGGTTGATTATCTCATGAATGTACCGGTGGGGATGCGGGCAGGCCAGGCTGATGTAAAAGTGGAGTGTTTGACAGCAGGTAGCAAGGGGAATATAGGAATTGGCCGGATCAGCAGCCTGGAGAAAGACCTGCCTGATATTCATGTTATAAACCCAGAGCCTATCAGTGGAGGGACAGATCAAAGGATTGGCCAGGTCAGTGAAGATGATCTTGTTAAGGGGGAAGGGCTCCTGGCTGAAGAACTGAAGAGTAAACTCTTTAGCAAAATTTATCAGGAACTCAGTGGAAATTATCGGATTATTGAAGAGAGTATTTCCTTTACAGATGAAAGATACGAGTTTAGCCACCGGGCCGGAGAGGAGACAGATCTATTAACAATTAAGGGCAGTGTCCAGGCAACTGCTTATTTAATGAAAAATAATGAGTTGGACCGCTTACTCACCCGGATTTTTCAGGAAAATATGCCGGAGAATTTACAGCTCTTGAGCTCCGGGATAAATATCGATACAATTCAGCTTGAAGAAAGAGAAGATAAGTTGTATAATATAAAAATAAGGGTAAATGCCCCAGTTATGACTTTGATTGATACAAATCAGCTGGCCAGGAATTTGTTGGGGCTTGATCTGATGGAAGCTGAAGATGTCCTGGAAGGGATCAGTGATATTGAGGATTTTAGAATTGAAAGTCAATCCAGCAGGCTGCCAGCCATGGGTTTTGCCATAAAGGTAGTAGTCAATCAACCGGAAGAAAAAATGGTTTTTAATCTCAGGGATTAGGTGGAGGTAGGATTTTGCGTTCTATGGGTCTGGATTTTGGAGACAAAACCATTGGTATTGCCATTAGTGATCCCCTGGGCTGGACAGCCCAGGCTAAAGGGGTAATCAGGAGAAAGAACCTGACTGATGATTTTGCCCAGCTGAAGGAATACCTTGATAAATACAATATTCAGGAGATAATTGTGGGACTACCTGTTAATATGGATGGGACGGCAGGCAGTCGAGTCAAGAAAACAGAAGAATTTGTTAATTTTCTAAGAAAGAGGGTTGAGATACCGGTTAAGGTCTGGGATGAACGTCTCAGTACACGGCAGGCAGAAAACATACTCCTGGAGGCAGATTTGAGTAGAAGGAAGAGAAAAGAGTTTATAGACCAAGTGGCAGCCAGTATTATTTTGCAGAACTATCTGGATGCCAAAAAAAATAAAGGAGATGAAATGTATGGCAAATGAGGGAACTTTCTGGATTGACGAAGAAGAGGGCCTGTTGATTATCAGGGATATGGATGGGGTAGAAGACCAATTTGTGATTGAAGATGAGCTCTTCATAGACGATAATAGATATCTCATCCTGATACCGGAAGAAAGCATCGATGATGCAGAAGCAGAGGCTTTTGTTTTAAAAATAATCAATGATCAGGATGAAGAAGTACTTACTGTTATTGATGATGAAGAAGAGTTTCAGATGGTTAAGGAAAATTACGAGAGTTTACCATAGTAGAAGAAAAGCAGCTGACTTTACGACCGGGGGGTCTTTCACAAATAAGGGAAAGGCCCTTATATTTTTACCGACAGGTACCTGGTTTGCGTGAAAAGCAGACCTCTGGTATAATTAAGTGTAATAATCATACCTGGGGAGTGGAAAGGTGAAGAGGAAGGGAATAATTTTTTTAATTATTGTACTATTAATTGCCTTTACTATAAAAGTGATAGACCTGATGGGTCCAAATGAAGACCTGCAGGGTGAAAAGCAGATTATAATCAGAACCGGCTCTTCGGCAAAACAGATTGCAGAAGACTTATATAGGCAGGATCTTATTAAATCAAGAACCTTATTTAATCTTTTAGTAAATATCAAGGGCCTGGAAAACAGCCTGAAAGCCGGGGTTTATAATATAAAGCCAGAATACAGGCTGCTGGATATTATTGATTTGCTGGCCAGAGGAAAGGTGGCTACCTTCCGGGTTACTATACCGGAGGGCTTTACCGTAGAGGAGATTGCCAGAAGGCTGGCAGTAATGACAGGATATAGTGAAGAGGATTTCTTAAGATATGCCAGGGTCAATCCCGGCAAGGACTACCTGGTGGAGGATAAGGATATTATCTATCCCCTGGAGGGTTTTCTTTATCCTGATACCTATATTATTCCCACTGAATATAAAGCCGGGGAGATCCTGGAGGTAATGCTTTCAGTTTTTGAATCCCGTTGGCTGGAGAGGATTAAGGCAGCAGTGGATGGAAAGGGAGAGCAGGAAACAGGGCTGGTGGTAAATAAAAAGGTGGTCAATGGCTATAGTCTCCATGAGATTATGACCATTGCCTCCCTGATTGAAAAAGAGGCTAAACTTGATGAAGAGAAACCCCTGGTTGCAGGAGTTATATATAACCGTTTGAGAATGAATATGAATCTCCAGATTGATGCCTGTATACAATATATACTGGGAGAGAGGAAAGAGCGGATTTTATATAGTGATTTGCAGATTGATTCACCTTATAATACCTATCTCTATCCTGGTTTGCCGCCGGGACCAATTGCCAGTCCTGGAGCAGAATCCATTAAAGCGGCCTTAAATCCTGCTGATGTAGATTATTTATTTTATTTTGCCCTCCAGGATGGGAGCCATGTTTTTACCAGGACCTATAATGAACATCTCAGGTTACAGAATGAAATGAGGAGATAGCATGAGTGCTGGGGGTTTTTCTCTTCCGGTAAGGGATGATTTTCTCCTGGCTCTGGAGGAAAGGGCCAGGAAGGACTATATACCGATTATCAAAGCAGAGGTAGGACAATTCCTGCAGATATTGATTAAGGCCAAGAAACCAAAGAGGATTCTGGAGATAGGGACAGCAATTGGTTATTCAACTATCTGGATGGCCAGGGCGGTAGAGGGAGAGGCAGAAGTGATAACCATTGAAAAGGATGCAGAGATGTATCTGGCAGCCAGGGAGAACTTTCAGGCTGCTGGCCTGAGTGAAAAAATCAGGCAAAAATATGGAGATGCCCTGGAAATATTGCCTTATTTAAAGGGAGACTTTGATTTTGTATTTATTGATGCGGCTAAAGGGCAGTACTTGAATTACCTGGAGTTATTAATGGACCTGGTTCCTGTGGGTGGCCTGATCCTTGCTGATAATGTCCTTTACCGGGGATATGTAGAAAAGGAGGGGCAGATTGCCCATAAAAGGAGGACCATGGTCAGGACCTTACAGAAGTATCTGGATTTTATACAGGACCACCCCTGTCTGGACAGCCTGGTTCTTAACCTGGGTGATGGTCTTGCCTTAAGTGTCAAGAAGGATTGATATAATAACAGCCTGTAGAGAAAAATATAAATATGGAAGTGAATAAATAGATATGGTAGAGAAAAATAAGGAAAAAATCAATTATTATCCGGCAGGGCAGAAGGTTGAATTGCTAGCCCCGGCTGGAAATCTGGAGAAATTAAAGATAGCCATCCTTTATGGTGCTGATGCTGTTTATTGTGGTGGTTATAATTACGGCCTCCGGGAAGGGGCAGATAATTTTACCATGGAAGAGTTAAAAGAGGCTGTAGATTATGCTCACCGCCACCAGGCCAGGATCTATGTGACAGTAAATATGATACCCCATAATGCAGACCTGGTTGGCCTGCCGGAATACCTGCACCAATTGGAAGGCCTTGGTGTTGATGCCCTGATTGTCTCTGATCCGGGAATTATGAGTATTATCAGGGAAGAAGGAATCAAACTTCCCCTCCATCTCAGTACCCAGGCCAATACAGTAAACTGGGCCAGTGTCCGCTTCTGGCAGGAACAGGGAATAGAGCGGGTTATCCTGGCCAGGGAATTATCCCGGGAAGAGATTAAGGAAATCAGGGAAAAGACAGATATGGAGCTGGAGATCTTTGTCCATGGTGCCATGTGTATCTCCTATTCTGGCCGCTGTCTCTTGAGTAATTATATGGCTGCCCGGGATGCCAATAGGGGAAAATGTGCCCATTCCTGCCGCTGGAAATATTATCTGGTAGAGGAGCGGAGACCTGGCCAGTATTTTCCCATTACTGAGGATGAAAGAGGCACCTATATCATGAATTCAAAGGATCTCTGCCTTATTGAACATATACCGGAAATAATCGAGGCTGGTGTCAATAGCCTGAAAATTGAAGGCAGAATGAAGAGCCTCCATTATGTGGCTACCGTTACTTCTGTTTACCGCCAGGCCCTTGATTCCTATTACAGGGATCCGGAGAATTACAGCTTTAAGGAAGAATGGTTGAAGGAATTATATAAAATAAGCAACCGGGATTATACCACTGGTTTCTTTTTCAAAAACCCTGGTCCAGAGGAACACAATTATGGCTCCTCTTCCTACCAGAGGGATTGTGATTTTATGGGTGTTGTCAGGGATTTTATCCCTTATGATAAGGAAAGGAAACTGGGAAATAGGAGTTTAGAGCATAGTGGCAGCCAGGGAGAAGAACTTTCCCTGCCTGGAGATTCTCAAGCTATAGGAGAAGCCCTGGTAGAGGTCAGGCATAAGTTCTTTAAAGGAGACCGGCTGGAGATATTTGGCCCTGATTGTGAACCCTTTGAAATAGATTTAACTTATATAATCAATGAAGAAGGGGAAGAAGTAGAAGAGGCGGGCCGGGCCCAGGAACTTATCAGGATTCCCGTTAGCCGGGAAGTCAAACCTTTTTATCTGCTAAGAAGGGAGAAAAAGTAACTTGCAGGAGGAAGAGATTTTTGAAACCAGTAGAATAACTATCAGGGTGCCCAGAGAAGAGATTGTCTTTGTGGATATGCTTTTTAAAGCCTATGAAGGCCTGGCCCTGGCTACAATTGACCGGGAAAGGACAGGCTTGATTCATCTAGATGTAACTCCGGGTACCAGGGCAGATGTCCTGGCAATCTTGAAAGATTTACAGGAGAAAATGCCCTTATTTATAGTAGAAGATGATAGTATATAAATGGATAAGAGGTTGTTTTTTATATCCAGGTAAGATCTGAATGATTATGTGAAAAATAGGTTATGCTAAAATTGACAGGGTAGACTAAATAAGCAAGAACAAATATGGTTCAATTAATAAAAAAATAAATAAGAAAAAGAACACAAAATAAAGATTCACCTCATATATATAACTTAGAGCCATTTGGGGGAGGTGGGTCTTTTTTGTTAGCCATATTAGCCAGTTTATTAAAGGGATACCTCTTATTGGTTTCCTATATTAGGAATGGGAAGGTTTTTCCTGAACCACTGAGTCCTGAAGAAGAGCAGAAATATCTGGAAAGAATGCAGGCAGGGGATGAGCAAGCCCGGAATATTTTAATTGAGAGGAATTTAAGGCTGGTTGCCCATATTGTTAAAAAATATGATTCACACCATACTGACAGCGAGGATTTAATCTCCATAGGGACCATCGGTTTAATCAAAGGAATCAATACTTATGATAATAGCAAAAGCACCAAACTGGCTACCTATGCTGCCCGTTGTATAGAAAACGAAATCTTGATGTATCTCCGTTCTACCAGGAAATTAAACAATGAAACCATGTTACAACAGTCCATAGGTTCAGATATAGAAGGTAATGAGATTACTCTCCTGGATATACTGGAAGCAGAGGATGATTCGGTATTAAGCAAGGTGGAAAAGGTCTTAAATGAGGAAAAACTCTATGACAAGATAGAGGAATTGTCAGAGCGGGAGAGAAATGTAATCAAACTCCGCTATGGCCTGATAGATGGCAAGCAATTAACCCAGAGGGAGGTAGCTGCTATCCTTGGTATTTCCCGCTCCTATGTTTCCAGGATAGAGAAAAAAGCAGTAGAGGATTTGGCCCGTATGTTTAGAGAATAATATAAATAATAAAAACCCGGATTATTTAAAGAAATCCGGGCTTTTATTATTATGAAATATGATAATCCAGTTTATTTAAGTTTAGTTGTACCTGGCCTTAAGGTTTTTTATAAGCTATAATGGCCTTATTGTTTGCAGCTATTTCATGCTGGATATTATTGAGGAGGAGGGAAGATTCTTTGCCGTTAATTGTATATACCAGGATATATTTGTACAAATTATTACCTGCTGGACTGGCTTCTTCCAGGGTAAACATTATGCTATCTATCCTGTCTTTTGCAATCGTCAAGGTCCTGGAGCTATCTTTTAAGACAAGAGAGCCATTATCCAGATATATATAGTTGAAATTATTATCCAGGGGATCTGGTAGTTTATCCAGTAATTGTAGATCTACAGCATTGGCCAGTTCATTATAAAAATGGGTCTGGATTATATTTAAATCATTCTGTTCATCTGCTATATTCATGGCCTTATTATGTCCCAGAAGGGAGAAAGAAAATAAAGAATAAAAGGCCAGCCCCAGAAATCCCAGGATGGCAATAACGGTCAATAGCTCTACTGTCGTAAACCCCTGGTCTTTTTCCAGCTTATTCTTTCCTCTAGGCATCAGGCATCACAACCTCAAAATATTCAAGCAAGACCCCATTTATTTCTTCCTGGATCAGCATTCCATCTACTGTAATACTAACCTGGTCACTTTTCCCTTGATTAAAGACAACAGTTATAGTATCTGTATCTGAATTGTCATAGTTGAGGATGGCCTCATTAATCCTGAGCTGGGCTGTATTAAGGTCCTGGCTTCTTCTCTGACTAAGTTGTAAGCCATGGGCTCCATTCATAAAAGCAGAAGTCAAGGTAATCCCAATAATGGCAAAGATAGCAAGGGAAAGCAAAACTTCCACTAGGGTAAATCCGTCATTTTTATGTAGCATTCTGCCCTACCCCCTTTATTTCCAGATTCTTCGGTAGCCTTTTCCAGGCTCAAAGCCCATATCTTCAGGGTTTATATCCTTAATACTCTCATCATAGATAATACTGGAGCCCCCTGACATATGTACGTCTTTGCCTATTACAGCCCCCCTGGTTTTACCACTTCCTTCATAGTAAATATCTGCATTAGGGGCATATAGAGCCCTGACTATGGCAGAGGCGTCTCCGCTGATCCTGATCTTGTTTCCACCACTGATAATATTACCGATAATACCTCCACTACCACCAATCTCTATATCTGCTCTTTCTACATAGACATTACCGAAAAATTTAGTTGCTCCAGCTGGATTTAAGGTCTGGGTCCCGCTGTAATATAAGAAAACATCATTTGGGTCCCCATGGTTATTTACAGTACCAGATCCAGCAATGTTAAATTTATCACTGACATATAAGATTAGCTTCCCAGAGCCCATTTTGTTTATAGTAACCTTTCCACTGCCGGTAACACTGAAGTCATTTGTCCTGATTATTAAATCTTCATCATATATATTTATGATCAGTTCACTCTGTACATCAATTTTATCATACCAGCCGCTATTATTAATATAATAGGGAGGGGAAGGATACCAGCTAGCAGTAAAAGTCCCATAATAGGGGAGGCTGGTAGGGAATTCTGGATAGGGAGGGAGGGAAAACTCTAATTCCTCGGGTAAATTATGTATTTCACTATCCAGTTTATACCAGGAAGGTTTGCTTACTGTAGTTTCGGAATCTCCATCAGGCCCTATATATATGTCTCCCTCAAACCTGGGATTACCACCAGCAAAGTCTATACTTCCAGCAGAAGATTGATTTGTTCCAAAATCTCCTTTGATATAGGGACTACCATCCATTTTTATTATACCAGTAGCAAAAAGGGCATGATCAAAGAGAGGGAAAGAACCCCTGATTCTGCTTAATTCCAGTTTCAGGCTCCTGCTAAAATTATCGACGGTCCCCACTGAATTAATAATTATCTTATCTCCATCTCTGGTGACCTCAACTTCAAAAAAGCCGCCACTGTGAGGTGTAGGGGCAGATTTTTTGTTTTCCAATTCAGCTGGCTCGATGATTGAATTTTCTATAGCACCGGCCACAACATTGGCACCAGATTTAGCTATATAATAAGCAAGCAGTTCTTTTTCTTTTTAATGGCATTTCGATATTGATTTAAAGAAATATTTAAAATGGATACTCCAAGAGTGGTTAATAAGATAATTAAAAGTAAAACCTGAACCAGGGTTATTCCGTCTTCTTTTTTTCAAAAGATTTTTCATAAGTATACTCACCACCTTGACGGAAAATGTCATTTTTTTACCCCATTATACCATATTCTTAGATAAATTATATCATAGCTTGTAAATAAATACAATCTTCAAAAAATACTGAAAAAANNATAATAAAAGGCTGAAAAAAATGAATAGTTTTTTCTTTATATTTTTTTTATTTGTGTTATAATATAAAGTATAAAAATGATAATCTTTGCTAATAATGATTAATGGTAGGTGCTGTATAATGTTCAATAAGTTTAAACCAGATCAGTACTATCGGGATATATTTGCAATAGATCTTGGTTTGCTGAAAGAAGAGGGTATCAAAGGTATAATCTGTGATATAGACAATACCATAGTACCCTGGTCAGAGGATTCAGTAGTTAAGGAAGTGATTGATTGGTTTGAGGAAATTAAGGGACAGGGATTCAAGATTTGCCTGCTCTCTAATGGTAAGGACAAAAGGGTTAATTATTTCAGTAAGGAATTATCCTTGCCTGCTGTTGGACTGGCCATAAAACCGGCCAAAAAAGCCTTTAGATTAGCTCAGGCAAAACTGGGCCTGGCAAAAGAGGAGATTGTGGTAGTTGGTGATCAGATTTTTACAGATATCTTTGGTGGGAACCGGATGGGTTTTAAGACAATCCTGGTAGATCCCTTAAGTGAAAAGGAGTTTTTTATGACCAGATTGATGAGAAAATTGGAGGGGCTTGTTTACAAAAGGAGGGAACAAGATGAATAAAGGTAAACTTTTCCCCTTGACTATTGTTCTTTTGCTTATAATAGTACTTAGTATAAATGCAGCTGAATCCTATAATCTTGTATTAGGAGAAAGGGTTTTACGCAAGGGTGATGAAGGGGCAGATGTAGCGATCTTGCAGCGTAAGTTAAAGGAAATAGGTATCTATAAAGGTGGAATAGATGGTATTTTTGGGGCAGGTACAGAAGAAGCTGTCCGTAATTTACAAAAAAAATATAAGCTCACTGTAGACGGGATTGTGGGAGAAAAGACCATCAATGTCTTACCTGTTGATAATTTAATCAGCAGGATGGATGTTTCCCGGGAGGAAATTATACAATTGGCCTATCTGATTAATGGAGAAGCCAGGGGAGAGAGTTTCCGGGGTAAGGTGGCTGTAGGGGCAGTTGTCCTGAATAGGGTTAAGAGCCCGGGCTTTCCCAATACCATCAGAGAGGTAATTTTGCAGGAAGGCCAGTTTAGCTGTATTTTAGATGGACAGGCCAACCTCTACCCAAGCCAATCCTGTATTGAAGCCGCTAAAGCAGCTATCCTGGGTTATGATCCAACAGGAGGAGCCCTGTTTTTCTATAATCCCCGTATAGCCACTAATGTGGAATGGATATCCAAGAGGCCGGTTATTACCAGGATAGGAGACCATGTTTTTGCCAAATAGTTGGCTAGTTAAGATTTATTGTAGAAATAGCCAGCTGTGAGTTAGCCAGTTATGATAAAAAGTATCTTATGGATAAAAGTATATTATTAATAAAAAATCAGCACCAGAAGATGGTGCTGATTTTATGTAGTCTCTTATTATTACTTACTGATTTCAGCCATTTTTTCTACACAATCAGGGCAAACTCTTTTACCTTCGAACTCGAAAGTATTATCTGCACTGCTACAGAAAATACAGGCTGGTTCATACTTCTTGAGAATGATTTTTTCGTCATCAACATATATTTCCATGGGGTCTTTTTTATCAATATTCATGGTCTTTCGCAGTTCGATAGGTATAACCATTCTACCCAGGTCATCTATTTTTCTGACAATACCTGTAGATTTCATCAAAACCCTCCTCTTTCTATGATTTTTCGACAAATACCGATATTTTAATTATACTATTGTAAAAAAAATAAGTCAATAGCAAATTATAACTTTTGTGAGTTATTTTGTATATTTCAGTCCTTTTTTAATTGCCGGGGCTTTTTTCTTTACTTAATTATCAATTATTGTTAGAATATATGTATCAGACTTAGACTAAGGTGGTGAGTCTTTTGGGTACAAAAGACAAAAACTTACTGGAAAGATTTACTGATATGTTTAGAGATAACAATTATAAGCTAACTGCACAGAGAAGGGATATTCTGGATGTTCTTATTGATAATTCCGGGAAACATTTCAGTGCTGAAGAATTATATGCTGAAGTCAAAAAGATTAATCCGGATATAGGTCTGGCCACAGTCTACCGGACACTGGAGTTAATGTGTCAGCTGGGCATTGCCCATCAACTGGATTTTGATTCAAACTATAAACGTTATGAATTGAATCTGGAAGGAGGTCACCACCATCATCTGATCTGCATCGATTGTGGCAGAATAATTGAATTTAATGACCAGGACCTGGAGGATTTTGAGAAAAGGCTGGAAGTAGATTATGAATTCCGGATTCTCGACCACCATATCAAGGTTTATGGCCAATGCAAAGAATGTCAAGACAAAGCTTAAGGAGGGCAGGCTAAAATGGAAGAAAGAGAAAGGTGTTTGCGGGAACTGGCTGTTTTTTCCAGATTGGAAGGAAACCAGGTAAAATTAATCTGTGAAAAGGCCAGAGAGAGGAAGTACTTAAAGGGAGAAATAATCTTCTTCGAAGACAATAATGATGAAAACCTGTATATTTTACTGGAAGGCAGGGTCAAATTAACCATGCTTTCACCAGAAGGAAAGGAAAAGGCTATCTCCATCTTACAGGTTGGTGATATCTTTGGGGAGATGTCTCTTTTTGACCAGGATACAACCCCTATAACTGCTGAAGTGATTGATGATGCCCGCCTGGTCAGTATTTCCTTTCAGGATCTGGAGAATATAATCAGAAAAGAGCCAGAACTGGCCATAAAGATAATTGAAGCCCTGGCCAAGAGAAGCAGGCTCTTGACCAGCCAGATCAGGGAATTGGTATTCCAGGATGCTGAAGGAAGGCTGGCCAGTTTATTGATGCGTTTTATTGAGGATTTCGGTGTTGAGGTAAAAAGCGGTTATTTGATTGATATAGTATTAACCCACCAGGAAATTGCCAACCTGATGGGTTCTTCCCGGGTTACAGTTACCAAACAACTTAACCAGTTTATCGATGAAGGTATTATCAAGATCCATCAGAGGAAAATCGTAGTACTGGATATTGAAAAATTGGCAGGTAAGATTAAAAGTACCTTATAAAGGACTTTTGTTTGTTATAAAAAACAAAACAAGATTTGTACTAAGAGAAATAGGAGTGTATATAATGGGAAAAGCTAATATGAAAAAGAAGCAGGTAGAGTCAGATTTTTTCCTGGTAATTGTTGTTGCTATCTGGGGTAGTACCTTGCCTATCATAAAACTTGTCCTCCCTGATATAGACAGCCTGTATTTTATTGCTTTACGTTTTACCCTGGCTTTTTTCTTTTTGTCCCTCATCTATAGAAAACACTTTGCCCGCCTGAACAGAAGGGCTTTCTTGAGAGGCTTCATACTGGGCTTATCTTTATTTGTTGGCTATGTATCTCAAGTAATTGGTTTAAAATATACTACAGCTGCCCGGTCTGGTTTCATAACTGGCCTGGCTGTAGTGATTGTCCCCTTTTTATCCCACTTTATCTTAAAGAAAAGTCCGGCTTTCTCCAGTTATCTGGGGGCTGCCCTTGCTTTGCTGGGTTTATTGTTCATGACCGGTGTTGGTAGAGCCGGAATTTATCCCGGTGATTATTTGTGTCTCCTCTGTGCTATTTCCTTTGCCCTGCAAATTGTTTTATTGAGCAAGTATCTTTCCCTGGGTGAGGAACCAATCCTTTTAACCCTGGTCCAGATGGGGGTTGTAGCTGTAGGGGCTGGTTTCTTTTCCCTCTTTACCAATAGTTCCTATCATTTAAACCTGCCAACTATAGGAGTCCTGGTTTATACTGGCTTATTGGCAACAGCCTTTGCCTATCTGATCCAGAGTTATGCCCAGACCTTTATCCCGGCAAGCCGGGCAGGATTGATTTTTGCCATGGAACCGGTTTTTGGGGCTCTTTTTTCCTATCTGATCCTGGGGGAAAGGATGAGGGCTTCTGCCATAATTGGAGGGATATTAATAGTCAGCGGGATGCTGGTCTCCAAGCTGGTACCCTCCCGGAATAAAAAGATTATCATGGATAGGAGTTGAGGAAAATGGTGGATATAAATACGGGTATCCTGGGCCTGGTAGGCTATCCCCTGGGCCATTCTCTTTCACCCCTGCTACATAATGCTACTATAGAAAAGGAAAAACTCAATTATATTTATTTGCCCTTTCCTGTAGAAGAGAAGAAGTTTGCTGCTGCCATGGAAGGATTCAGGGCTATAAATGTCAGAGGCCTGAATATTACCATACCCTATAAGGAGGCGGTTATTCCTTTTCTGGACAAGGTAGATCCTCTGGCAGCCAGGATCGGTGCAGTAAATACCATAGTTAATGAAGAAGGTGTTTTTACCGGTTATAATACAGATATAATGGGTATAGTGAGAATGATCAGGGAAGATGGGAATTTTAGCATCAGGGGCAAGAAGGTAATGCTGCTTGGGGCTGGTGGAGCGGCCAGGGCTGCCGGCATAGGAGTACTGGAAGAAGGGGCAGCCAGCCTGAGTGTTGTAAACCGCAGCCTTGCCAGGGCAGAGAAACTGGCAGAAGAATGGAAGGGCTATTATCCAGCTGCAGAGATAGAAGCCCTGCCCCTGGAAAACAGAATTTTCAGAGAAAACCTGAAGGAGGTTGAGCTCATAATTGATTCTACTTCAGTGGGGATGGCTCCTCATGCTGATGTAGCTCCACTGATACCTGCAGAATTTCTCCATGAGAAAATGTTGGTAGTTGACCTGGTTTATAATCCCCTGGAGACCTGTCTTATGCAAGCAGCCCGGGCCGGGGGAGCAAAAAGCCTGAACGGGCTGGGGATGCTGATATATCAAGGAATAGAGGCCTTCCGTCTCTGGACTGGCCGGGAAATAGAACCAGTAAGCTGGTGGAAATTAACACAAAATATGCTAAAATAAAGGGAAATTAAGANNAAAAAAAAGGATTTTTTAAATATCTGGCGAATAATAATAATAACAAAGTTGCTTTCATTTTAAGAAAAGACAGGTGTTTTGAAATGGACAAAACAAAAACCAAACGTTTAGGTGAATTGCTTCTGGATTTTAATTACATAACTCAGAAACAACTGGAGGAAGCAATAGAGTATCAACAAAAAAACAATGTGCGATTAGGAGAGGCCCTGGTTGAATTGAATTATGTCCAGCCTGATGACCTGATCCAGGTATTGGAGTTTCAATTAGGTGTGCCTCATGTAAAATTGAGTAACTATGTTTTAAATCCCCAGATGGCTACCTATATACCGGAACATATAGCCAGGCGCCATAATGTCATTGCCCTGGAATTAAAAGGGGACAAGCTACTGGTGGCCATGAGTGACCCCAGTAATGTTGTTGCCATCGATGATATTGAGATTACTTCTGGCCTGAAGGTAGAGCCAAGGATTGCTACTTCCCAGGAGATCAGTAAGGCTATAACCCAGCTATATACCCTGGGAGATGAAGATACTACAGAGATCATTGCCAGCCTTGGTGATGAACTCCAGGAAGAAGATGAGGCAGAATTGGCCCGGCTGCAAGAGATGGTAGAAGATGCCCCTATTGTTAAGCTGGCTAACCATATTATCAGCCAGGCCATCCAGATGAATGCCAGTGATATCCATATTGAACCCATGGAAAAAGAGGTAAGGGTTCGTTACAGGATAGATGGTGTACTTAATGAAGTTATGACTACACCAAAATACACCCAGGCAGCCTTAATATCCCGTATCAAAATCATAGCTGACCTGGATATTACCAAAAGGCGGATTCCCCAGGATGGCCGTATTTCAGTAGAAATAGGAGGTATGAAGGTAGACCTGCGTGTTTCAACCTTGCCAACCATCTATGGGGAAAAGGTGGTTATCCGTATCCTGACCAAGGATTCCAGCCTGATTAATATAGACAAGCTGGGCTTTAGCACAAACAACCTGCACAGGTTTAAGGAATTAATTGAAAAACCCCATGGGATTCTCCTGGTTACCGGGCCAACAGGTAGTGGTAAATCTACTACCTTATCAGCAGCAATAAATTATTTGAATTCACCGGAAAAAAACATTGTTACCATTGAGGATCCGGTGGAGTTTCAACTCCATGGAATTAACCAGATCCAGGCTAATCCCCAGGTAGGACTTGATTTTGCCAGTGCCCTAAGGTCAATTTTGCGGCAGGACCCGGATATTGTCATGGTCGGGGAGATCAGGGATGAGGAGACAGCCAGGATTGCTGTCCGGGCTTCTTTAACCGGCCACCTGGTACTCAGTACCTTACATACAAATGATGCTGTCAGTTCCATAACCAGGCTGATAGACATGGGGATAGAGCCATATCTGGTAGCTTCTACAGTTATTGGTGTGGTAGCCCAGAGATTGATCAGGAGGGTATGTAATAGCTGTAAGGAAAAACATGAACCTTCTGCTGAGGAGATGGTTTTACTGGCAGGGGGTAGTGATATAGCCAGATATTATAAGGCAGTAGGCTGTCACAGATGTAATCGGACCGGCTATAGGGGCCGGGTGGCGGTCCATGAGGTATTGGTGGTAGATGAAAAGGTTAAAGAAATGATTGTCAAGGGTGCCAATGAACCAGAAATAGCAAATTATTGTATTGAAAATGGTATGACAACCCTGGTTCAGGATGGTATTGAAAAATATAAAGAGGGTATAACCACTTATGAAGAAATAGTAAGAGTTCTTATATAGGAGGCTAAAGCATGGATATAAGGGATTTTTTCAGAACAGCCGTACAGGAAGGCGGTATCTCTGATATTCATTTAACCGTGAACTCAAAACCTATAGTCAGGAAAACAGGAGATTTGCAGGAATATAGCCAATACCCTGAAAAGTTGGACAATAACAAGTTACAGGAAATTATCCAGGTCTTGATGAATGAAGGGCAGTTGAAGGAATTTGAGGAAAA
>LFRS01000113.1:48285-50484 GCA_001512435.1 Halothermothrix sp. DTU029
CCATCAGTGTAGCCTTAAGGGTAATTCCAACCCAGGTACCCTCTATTGAGGAATTAGGTTTGCCAGAGATATTGAAGCAGATAGCCTTGCAAAGGCATGGGCTGGTTTTATGTACAGGCCCTACAGGAAGCGGAAAATCCACTACCCTGGCAGCCATGATCAATGAGATTAATGATAAAAGGAACTGTCATATCCTGACCCTGGAGGACCCTATAGAGTACTTACATAGCCACGGGAACAGCATAGTCCACCAGAGGGAAGTAGGTATAGATACCATGACTTTTGCTGCAGGCCTGCGGGCAGCCCTGCGGCAGGACCCGGATGTTATCCTGGTAGGGGAGATGCGGGACCTGGAGACCATTTCCATTGCCCTGGAAGCAGCAGAGACAGGCCACCTGGTACTGGCTACATTACATACCACTGATGCTGCAAAGACTGTAGACCGGATTATTGACGTTTTCCCGGCCCACCAGCAGCAACAGGTAAGAATCCAGCTTTCATCCTGTTTAAATGCTGTTATAGCCCAGCAATTATTACCCCGGATTGACCGGGAAGGAATGGTGGCAGCCCTGGAGATTCTTATCGGGACAGCAGCAGTCCGCAATATAATCAGGGAAGGTAATAGTGCCCAACTGGAAACAGTTATGCAGACCGGTGCTAAATATGGGATGGTTGTCATGAATAATTACCTGGTTCAATTATATGAAAGAGGCATTATTAATATGGAGACAGTTTTAAGAAGGTGTACTAATCCGGAATATGTCAAGAAAAGGCTCGGTATGAGTAGTTAAAGGGGGACTTAAAGGATGGCTCCTATATATGAATATGAAGCTATCAGCCGGGGAGGGGAAAGGGTCGCCGGCAGAATAGAAGCAGACCGGAGTAATATAGCAGCCAAACAATTGAAGGAAAGCGGCTACTATGTTACTTCCATCAAGGAAGTTCAGGAAAAAAAGGATCTGGGCAGTGTTTTGAAGGCCAGTGGCCGGGTAAAGACCAAGGACCTGACTATTTTCAGCCACCAGTTTGCGGCCATGATTGATGCCGGGATCAGCCTGGTAGATGCCTTTAATATCCTCTATGAAGAAGCAGAACATCCCAAATTAAAAGAAGTCATCAGGGAAATACAGGAGGATATAGAGACTGGTTCCAGTTTGTCTGATGCCATGTCCAGACATCCCAAGGTTTTCCCTGAACTCTACTGCCAGCTGGTCAGGGCCGGTGAAACCGGTGGTGTTTTGAATACTGTCCTTAACCAACTGGCTGCCCATTATGACAAGCAGGAAGAGATCAATGGCAAGGTAAAGTCAGCCCTTTATTATCCAATTACCATTTTAGTTATAGCTGTATTTGTTGTAATATTTCTTGTAGTCAAAATAGTGCCAACATTTGTGGGCATGTTTAATAGTTTTGGAGCTGCCTTACCCTTGCCTACCAGGATCTTACTGGGGGCCAGTGATTTTCTCCAGACCTACTGGTGGGCATTGCTGTTAGGGATAGGAGGCCTGCTGGCCATCTTTTACAGCTACCGGCAAACCCCCAGCGGGGAATTGCAGCTGGACAAGCTGATCCTGAAAATACCGGTAATCGGTAATATGATGCAGAAGGTTATACTCTCCCGTTTTTCCAGTACCCTGGCCATACTCTTAGGCAGTGGTGTTGACCTGATTTCTTCCCTGAATATAGTGGAAGATGTTGTCGGCAATAAGGTTTATGCCAATGCCCTGGTAGAGGCCCGGGGACAGGTCAGGGAGGGGGTCAGTTTTTCCCGGCCCCTGGCAAATATGCCGATCTTCCCCAGCATCTTGGTACAGATGGTGAAAATCGGTGAGGAATCCGGTAATCTGGAGATGATGCTAAATAAAGTCAGCAACTTCTATGACCGGGAAGTGGGAAATGCTGTAGAGGCCAGTATTTCCTTGATTGAGCCATTAATGATAGTGTTCCTGGCCGGGGTTGTTGGTTTCATAGTTATTTCCATTGTTTTACCGATGTTTGAAATGTTCCAACAATTTTAAGACAGGAGAAGGTTACTTTTGTTGGGTGAGCAGGGAGAAACTTTTTTAAAGGGGGTGGTTTATTAAGAGAAAAAAGTTTCTTCCAAACTAAAAAAATTTAAAGGGGGTATATGTAATGAGTAAATTTAGGAGAAGACTTAATAAAGAAGAAGGTTTTACCTTGGTTGAGTTACTGATTGTT
>LFRS01000095.1:0-177 GCA_001512435.1 Halothermothrix sp. DTU029
GGGTAAAGATAACAACCCACGTAAATTGGCGGAAAGAATGATACCTCAGAATATTTTACTCAAAGCCTATGAAGAACCAGTGAGTATTGAAGAATTGTCAGAATTACTGGGGATAGCAAGGCCTTACATGGAAGAAGAAGTAAAATTACTGCTGGAGGGGGAACTTTTAAGAGAAGT
>LFRS01000095.1:268-1295 GCA_001512435.1 Halothermothrix sp. DTU029
AAAGAAATTATGGCTACTGGTTTTTATAAGGGGCAACTTTCCTGGGCAAGAATCCTCTGGGTATTGATTCCTCTCTGTATTGAAAAAACCGTTTATTTATTTAAGGAAGAAGAGATGAATATAATTTCCTTTGATGAATTGCCCAGAAGGAAAGATGGGGGCAGATGGCTTGGCATTGGTACTGAAAGAGTTGATTTGCCACTGGAAAGAATACCCTTATTAGAAAAAAGAAATGTTCAGAGATTAGAGAAATTGGGATATAATGGCCCCTGGATAGATAATAAAGATAATTGGGGAAAGTGGTGGCTGGGTACAGTGAGGCATGGTTTTGTTAATGAATATTATCAATCTATACAGGAAGATGAGTTTCTATTGTTTAAAAATATTGCTGAATATACTCTGGATATGGATAACTTAACAAAATACCAGAAGGAGATATTAAGTTATGCTATTCAGCAGAACTATATAATCAAGGATGGTAATGAATTGACATTGAATTTCCCTATTTTCTATAAAGAAGAACTGGCTACTGTAAATAAGATTTTGGAGAGAGTTTATACAGAGGTGAAAAAGATTTTTAATAAGCTTTATGAGGAATTAGCCAGTGTAATCAGGGAGGGAATGCCGAAATTTCTGGAGAAAGAGACTGATAATTATATCTTTGCTTTGATATTTGATTTAGTTCCTTTAACATTTGAATATGCCCTGGACAGGCAAATCATTACAAAACCGGAAGGTGAAGCACCTTACCTTACCTTCTACATCTGGTACAAAAAATAAAAATACAGGGGGACGGTTCTTCTGTGCCATTCCTATCGTAAGGAGGCTCCTGCAAAAGGGGCCTTCATTTTATTTGAGTTATAGGGATTTATGTGTTAGACTTTAATAGTATGTTCAATAAAAGTTTATGTTTAGTGATGTATTAATATTGTAGTTAAGAATTTAATTATGTGATGCTTTATTATACATATCTTAAGATGGAGGAAATGAAGATGAATATCAGTACAGGAATCAAGAGAAATTATAA
>LFRS01000095.1:1346-3384 GCA_001512435.1 Halothermothrix sp. DTU029
AATAAGTTTACTGGTATCAGTAAATTTTGGTGTCCAGTTACTTACTGATTATTTAGGAGCAAAATATATAGATAGAATAGGATACCGCAGATCAATAGTCTTTGCCCACCTTATAGCTGCTGTTGGCCTCATGGGGCTTGCCATATTTCCCAGCATCTTCCCGGATGGGTTTACTGGAATCATTGTAGCAGTTATTTTATATGCTATTGGGGGCGGGATCATAGAGGTATTGATAAGCCCGATAGTAGAGGCCTGCCCTACGGAGAGAAAAGAGGCGGCCATGAGTCTCCTGCATTCTTTTTATTGCTGGGGATAGGTATTTGTAGTATTATTCTCTACTGTATTTTTTACGGTATTTGGTATTGGTAATTGGCGTATCCTGGCCTTTATCTGGGCAGTGGTCCCTTTATTAAACAGCATTTACTTTTCCAGGGTGCCTATTGCTGCCTTAGTCGAAGAAGGAGAAAAAATGCCTATATCAGTCTTACTGGGGGAGAAACTTTTCTGGCTATTTGTCCTTTTAATGGTTACTGCCGGAGCATCTGAACAGGCCATGAGCCAATGGGCATCAGCCTTTGCCGAAGCAGGCTTAAAGGTATCAAAAATAATTGGGGATTTAGCGGGGCCCACTCTCTTTGCAGTCCTTATGGGTTCTGCCAGGGTATTTTATGCAAAATTTAGCGAGAAAATAAGTTTGCCTAAGTTTATGGCAGGAAGTGGTGTTTTGTGTATAATGGGATATTTACTTGCTATTTTATCCCCAAATCCCTCAGTCGGTTTAATAGGGGTAGCCATTACTGGCTTATCAGTGGGAATATTATGGCCGGGAACATTTAGCATTGCCTCAAAAGCCATGCCCAGAGGTGGTACAGCCATGTTTGGATTCCTGGCTTTAGCAGGAGATTTAGGATGTTTTGCTGGACCCACTGTTGTTGGTACAGTATCTGGGGCCTTTAATGATGACCTGAAAAAAGGCTTCTTATTTGCAATAATATTCCCGATTTTATTATTAACCGGTTTGAGTATATATAAGAAATTGACATATAAAAAGGTGGTTTTTGAAGTATAGATAATTGAGATGAGGCTTTAAAATATAGCATGTACATTTTATAATATATTCAGAGTAATGAAATAATTTATTTATATTATTAAGGAGGATAATTATGAACACATCAAGGGTAAAACCGGCAGTGCTTAGAGATCCTGAATATATGTTTCCGGCTTTCTCCAATGGCAAGGTGCTTTTGAATAAAAAGAAAGGCCGCCTGCCGGCCATGGGCTGGAATAGCTGGAATGCCTTTGGCAGCCAGAATAATGAGGAACTCACAAAGGCCATAGCTGATGCAATCATAAATCTAGGCCTGGCTGAGCTGGGATACAGTTATGTAGTACTGGATGATGGCTGTTATCAATCCTATCGTATAAATGGTAAGCTGACTAATGATCCAGAGAAATTCCCCAGCGGTTTTAAGGCCTTATCTGCTTATATACATGATAAGGGTCTCAAGTTTGGCATGTACAATGATATTGGTACCAACCTCTGTGCCGGAGCAGCAGTTGGAACCTGTGGGTATGAGGATATTGATGCAGAGACCTATATTGACTGGGGTGTTGACTACATAAAGGTTGATAACTGTTATTACCTCTGGGATAATGCTACCTTTTCTGATGAAAGAAGGGCCAAGTATACCTATGCTCCTAATATCAGGGGTATCACAGTTAAAGGTCATGGCCTGGATTTGACCTTAAATGCTGTAAAAGATGGTGTGCTGACGGGTAGGGGAGCTGTTAATAACGAAAACGACTATGTATCCCATATCGGTACCCTGGATGGGATGCATGCTGATGTAACCCCGATAGGTGATTTATGGAGTGAACTGCAGTTTACTGTCAATGTACCAGTTACCGGGGAATATGCCCTGGTAGTTAATTATGCCAGTGGGGAAGAAATCGGAACAGGCCGCTGGCTCCAGCTGGCAGTGGGGAGTGTAGAGGAGGAAAAAAGGTATTTTGATGGTTTGCTTCCCCTGACTGAGAC
>LFRS01000031.1 GCA_001512435.1 Halothermothrix sp. DTU029
CCCTGGTCCATGTAACTTTAACCTTATAACAGCCTTCCACAGGAAATTGCTTTGCTAAACCCTCAATTCAGTCATATAGCACTATAACCTATAGTTCACTAATAATCTAGTTCTTCTGGATAATAAATAAATACTCTTCTGCATACCCTTTCTCACTTAATACTTTAATCATCTCCATACTTTCTCTACCATTTATTTGCCCATTATTATCCATCCACTGAAGTGCTGATGCCGAAAAATCCCGTCTTTTGTTCACATAGCGTTTCTCATATATAATAGAAAACTTTGCATCTTTAAAGAGAAGTATATAATTTTCATAACAATCACAATAAACAGCCCCTAATTTATTTCGTCTGTATATAAGATCTTTAGGAGTATCCTTTTTAACACATTCAAGTGCAATTAAGAATTTCCCGTTAGGTTTTAGCCAATTATAACATTTTTCTAATAACTTCTTTCTGTTTCTTATGTGAACAATGCTATCAATACTGATTATGAAATCGAATTTCTCTGATTCAAAATCGAAGTTAATTATATCTCCAAATAAGAAGCTAATTTTTTGCTCTAATTTTAATGAACGGGCTCTTTCTTTGCTAATTTCAACATTCTGTAAACAAGCATCTACACCTATAGCATTACATCCATAAGTTCTTGATAAGTAGCAAATAGGTCCTCCCAAACCAGAGCCTATATCCAGTACTAAGGATTTACATTCAAACCCTAATAATTGCCCGAATTCTTTTATTTCAGTTGCGCTCCAAAAATCTAGCTGTCCTATATATTCACTACCCTGAAAAATATATTTATGCATTTCGGGATTATGATTACTTTGAGCATAAAATATATCCATATTGTTATTCGGTAGACTGTTTCTGTTTCCATTATTGCTATTACTTAAATTATCATTCATAAATCTCTCCACTAGCTACTTGCAAGTAATCACTTCCGCAGTGTTGCCTCTTCCCACAATGACGAGATGGGACACATTCAAAAATAATCCATTATCAACTACACCTGGCCAAGAGTTAAGAAATGATGATAATTCTTCCGGTTTATCAATTTCTCCTAAGTGTAAGTCTACTATATAATTACCATTATCAGTAATGTATATATTTCCGTCTTTTTGCCTTAAAACCGGATTCATGCCTACATTTTGAAAATGATTAATAGTGTGAGTATATCCAAAACGCACGATTTCCACTGGCAAGGGAAACTTTCCAATTTTTTCTACGATTTTACTTGAATCAACCACCCAAATTACACGCTTAGCCAGACTAGCTACAATTTTTTCATATAGTAATGCACCTCCACCGCCTTTTATTGCATTGAAATCCCTATCAATTTCATCTGCTCCATCAATTGCAAGATCTATTGTCTCAACACTATCAAGCGGTAATACATTTATTCCAAGGGATAGTGCAAGTTTGGTTGTATTACTTGATGTTGATACAGCCTTTACCTTAAAACCTTTTTTAACCAACTCTCCAATTTTTAATATTGAATAATATACAGTTGAACCTGTACCCAACCCTAAAGTCATACCTTCTTCAATAAAATCTACGGCTTTTTCTCCCGCAATTTGCTTTTCTTTGTTATACATATCTTTTCCCCTTTCAACTACAGCTAATCCTGATAGATGAATTATTTACAGAATTTGCTTCTTGATTCTGAATAGCATTTATAATTATCTCATCTCTGCCCACAATTTTACTAGCAGCACAATCTAATTGGTTCAGCAAACTTTCTAAACTTACCGTACATGTATTTTTCTGTGAAAATATTTTCGTCTGAAGAATCTATATGCAGTACAACGCTACTGTTAGTTTTTTATGACAATATAAATTCATGCGGGCTACCGGAGTAAACTCATATGCTGTTTGATCTCTTACGTCTTCCCACAGGAAAATATACCAATTTCCCGCTTATTCATAGACACTGCTTCGCTTTTTCATGCCAGATGTGCGAAGCTCACTATTACATCCTCATATATTAACGCGTCCCACCGACAATTAATATATTTTGGAATTTTTGCTTTATTTGTATAATGTTATCAATTATATAAATATTGTATAATAAATCATTTTTTTGTCAATATTTATCTATTTTCCTGGTATTTCTAAATAATTCGCAAATTTTGAATGCCCATGCGTATACCGGATTATCCGGACGGCAATTCCGGAGGCATCCGGACATTAAACCGGAGACATCCGGACACCTTATCGATCAACTTGATTTTACATTAAAGCTTATCGTAGTACAATATTTTTCATATCATCATAAATCTGTCAATCTGATTTCCTTGATTGGATAGTGTCAATTTGTTGTAGGATAATTAAACTTAAAGGTATCCCCATCTTTTTGATACAACGGGCTATATTACATACCCGCTGCGTTGTATGCCCTTTAAAATTGTTGATATTGGAGTTTTTTTACCCATGTTAAAAGCGGGTATGTTGTTTAA
>LFRS01000098.1 GCA_001512435.1 Halothermothrix sp. DTU029
GCCGAGGCTTCTATCAGTTTACTGGGACTGGGTGATGCTTCAGTGGTTACCTGGGGACAGATCCTACATGGAGCAATGAAGAGCAGTGCTGTGTTAAAAGGTTTATGGTGGTGGATTGTACCACCAGGATTAATGATCGCATTACTGGGTATGACTTTTGCTTTCTTAGGATTTTCCATGGATAAAATCTTAAATCCAAAATTAAAGACGAGGTAGATAAAATGGAGAGAGTATTAGATGTCAGGAACTTAAAGGTTTATTATTTTACCAGTAAAGGACCAGTACGTGCTGTTGATGATATCTCCTTTTATATAAATAAAGGAGAGACTCTGGGTGTAGTAGGTGAATCAGGTTGTGGAAAAACAACATTAGGAACAGCCCTGTTAAATATGCCAACACCACCAGGTAAAGTAGTTGGTGGGGAGATTATAATAGATGGGACAAATATCCTTGAACTTAATGAAAACCAGCTGCGTAAAAATGTACGCTGGGAGAAGATTTCCATGGTATTCCAGGGAGCAATGAATTCCCTTACTCCTGCCTATACAATTGAGAAACAGATGTTGGAGACCCTGAGATACCACCGGGAACTTGATGAACAGGAAGCCAG
>LFRS01000050.1 GCA_001512435.1 Halothermothrix sp. DTU029
CGGGGGTTCATGGAAGCATAGGGATCCTGGAAGATCATTTGCACATTTCTCTTGTACTGGCCGAGCCTCTCTTTATCCAGGTGGGTAACATCCTCACCATTAAAGATTATCTGCCCGTCACTGGGCTCCATTAATTTCATGATCAATTTACCGGTAGTAGTCTTTCCACAACCGGATTCTCCGATTAAGCCAAAGATCTCGCCCCGTTTTATCTTTAAAGAAACCCCGTCAACAGCCTTTATCCATTTTCTTTCTCCACTCAATAACTGTCCCAGGTTCCGCCGGGCTGGAAACCATTTTTTCACATTCTTAAGTTCAAAAATTACATCACTCATTCTCATAACACCTCCAACAGGCAACATAATGGTCTTTTTCTACCTCTTTTAGAGGTGGTTCTTCTGTGCGGCATTTTTCCATAACAACAGGACATCTGAGATGGAAACGGCAGCCTGCTGGTGGATTCAATAAATCAGGAGGTGAACCCGGGATAAAGTTTAGTTTTTCTACCTTTTTGTGCAGACGGGGAGTAGCAGCCAGCAAATTACTGGTATATGGATGCATGGGGCCCTGTTCACCATAAATTTGATCATTTGTACCGATTTCAGCAATCTTTCCTGCATACATAACCATGATACGGTCAGCAACTTCTGCCTCTGTAGCCAGGTCATGGGTTACAAAGATAAAGGAAAGATTCAGTTTTTGCTTTAACTCCTTTAATAGATTAATTATCTGGGCCTGTACTACTACATCCAGGGCAGTAGTAGGTTCATCACAGATAACAAGTTCCGGTTCCAGGAATAAAGCCATGGCTATAACTATCCTCTGCTTCATACCTCCGGATAGTTCATGAGGATAACGTTTCAAAACATCATCTGAGAGACCAACTAAGTTGACATATTTCTTTATCCTCTCTCTGGCTTCCTGTTCATCAAGTTCCCGGTGGTATCTCAGGGTCTCCAACATCTGTTTCTCAAT
>LFRS01000072.1:0-2318 GCA_001512435.1 Halothermothrix sp. DTU029
TAACAATGCAGCTTCTGACAAAATGTCAAATATATCGGAAAGCCCTTTTCTGGCATATATTGTTCTGACTGTTTCTGCCAGTTCTTTAACCTCCAGTCTAAAGGGCTCTTCCGGAAGATTTAAATCCTTTTTTCTCAATCCAGACACTCCTCCCAAAGTGGCTTTCTCTTTTTGGGTTTAAACTTACCCTCATAAATCCTTTTTTGAGAGATAAAAGCTTTAATCATATCCTGAAGTTTTTCCACCTCTTCAAGTGTTTCCTGTGAAAAATTAGTCCTTCTAAAAAGGGTAACTAAATCATTTTCTTCATATTCTTCAAAAAGACTATTAATATCTATATCCAGTATTTTACATAGAGCATTTAACTCCATAGCTGATACAGTTCTTTTGTCATTTTCTATTTTGCTTAATGTCTCTCTACTCATATTAAGATTTTTTTCAGCCAGTCTCTTCACCACTTCTTCCTGACTCAAATCCTTTTCCTCCCGGGCCAGTTTTAATTTCAGCCCGATAGAAATTTCTTCCTTCATAATCGTCCTCCTTTCTGTAATATTATATTACACCTTTACATATTAGTTGTCAATATGTTGCGCGTTTTTGTAACAAATTATTACTATAAAAACCCCTGGCATAAACTAAAAAGTTATTAAAATTGACTATACTTAAATATTTAGATAATATAATGATTAATGAGAGCCTCTGAAGGGGATCTTTCTATCTTAATATTTATAAGGGAGGAATTTTTATGCTTAAAGAATTCAAAGACTTTGCCACCAAGGGTAATGTTCTTGATCTGGCCATTGGTGTTGTCATCGGGGGTGCTTTTGGAAAAATAGTTACATCCCTTGTCAATGATATTATTATGCCTCTGGTGGGATTGTTATTGGGGAAAATAGATTTTTCAAATCTCTTTATTGCTTTTGGTAATGGAAGCTTCAAAACCCTTGAAGAGGCTAAAGAAGCTGGTGTGCCAACCTTAAATTACGGCTTATTTATCAACAGTGTTATCGACTTTCTAATTATATCTTTCTCCATCTTTTTAGTAGTCAGACAGGTCAACCGTATTAGAAAGAAAAAAGAGGAGCCTGCTCCTGTAACAACCAAAAAATGCACATATTGTTTAAGCCAAATACACATTGATGCTACAAGATGTCCTCATTGTACATCATCGTTATAATATTGAGTTTGCTTTTCTTTTTACCCTGAAGAAACTAATACAGCACCTATGGCCATAAGGCCACCAGGCTCTTTACCAGGCTTACTTTATATCATCAATAAAATAACCTGTTAGCTTAATAATACTCCTGAATAAGGAATCCCTTGAGTTTTTCCAGGGTTCATCAACAAAGCGGTAGTCAAATTTCTTAATAAACCAGTTTAACTCATCATTCAGCCTTTCCATATTTTCCAGCTGAATTTTATAATTCAAGTTCAAAAATTCCTCTTTTACCCGTTTATCATAAAGTCTATTGGCCTGTTTAATAACCCTATGGAAATGCCCCAGGCAATAGCCTTTTGAGCTTTCATATAAGGCCCTGAACTCCTTATTTTTCTCCCATAATTTTACCAGGGTCTCTATATACTCTGACATAGTCTTATCAATATGTTTGCATAGATAACACTCTTTATCCTTATTTGAACTTTTTTCATTGCTATTTTTCCTGGAGAAGATATTAACCAGGGAATGATCAGGCTTGGCCCTGTTTTTTTCCTTTTCCATATCCTTGATTTCATAAGAAAAAAGTCTGGCAACAATTAAAGCCAATCCCAATTTATCCGGATACTCAAAAAGTTTTCTGAAATGATTTTCACAAAAAATATAGTCCTTTAACTTTTTGTTAAACTCCACATCCATGACTGTGGACCCATCCAGGAGCCTGTCTATGTATTTTTTTTCAATATCCATCTCTATTACACATAATGGACACTCTTTATCTTCCCTGAAAGCATCCCACAATGGGATAGCAAAGATTTCTTCTTTCATCAAATATCCCCTCCTGGTATTCCTGCTAGCCTGTCACCGTGCGACTAATAAATCGTTGAAAATATCCATTACTTTCTTTATAAAAAATAAAAGCCCTACCTTTACAATAAATACTTTCAAAGTAGGAGCCAGCCAGATTTCCCCTGCAAGGTGGATCCCGGTACCATAATTATATATTATTATAGCATAGATTGTCTGAAATTGATATATTATTCCTTAGCCCTCCAAATCCTCCTGTCTAAATAAAAAACATGGCCAACCGGGCTCCCTGGCCCTGCTCAACCATGTTTCTAAATTTCATCATTTATTTGCCTGTTGATTTTTTATCAGCCTA
>LFRS01000072.1:2392-22586 GCA_001512435.1 Halothermothrix sp. DTU029
ATCACCTCTTCCACACCCTCCTGTAGGCGGGGCAAAAGATTCTTCAACATAATCTCATCAGGGCCAATGCCATCCATGGGAGAAATTGCCCCGTGAAGCACATGGTATAGGCCGCGAAACTCACCGGTCCGCTCCATGGCAATTACATCCTTGGGACTCTCCACCACACAGATAATGCTCCGGTCCCTTTCCGTTGAAGAACAATAGATACATAAATCTGTTTCTGTCAGGTTATTACAGGCAGAACAATAATTTATCTTTTCCTTGGCCTCCAGCAAAGCATCAGATAATTCCCTGACACTTTCCTTGCTCATACCCAATATATAGAAAGCCAGTCTTTGCGCTGTCTTGGGGCCAATACCGGGCAGCTTACTTAATTCACCAATGAGTTTTCCCATTGGGCGGGGATAATGGCTCATTAGAACATCCCCGGGATATTCATCCCACCGGTTATCTTACCCATCTCCTGATTAATCATATCCTGTACCTTGCGTAATGCTTCATTTACTGCAGCCAAAATCAGATCTTCCAACATCTCTACATCATCAGGATCCACTGCCTCGGGGTCAATCTTGATATCCAGAAACTCCTGTCTCCCATTTACTACAACTTTTACTACTCCACCACCGGCAGTAGCCTCAAGAGTCTTCTCTTCCAATTCTTCCTGCATCTTGGCCATTTGTGCCTGCATCTGCTGGGCCTGTTTCATTAACTTGTTTATATTCATCTTTATAACCCCCTAATTTTTTTCTTTATCTTTTAATACTTCATAATCAACCTTTATAACTTTGCCATTAAAGGCCTTGATTATTTTATCTGCAACTGTTTCCTGGCCAGGCTTCTCCCTTTTGGCCGGGGGAACAGCTCCAGAAGGACTTGCTTTATTTACTTTTTTTTTAGTTGCTTCTCCCTCCAGGATAAAGACAGGTTCATAATTAAAACTGCAAACCTGGGAAATAGTTTTTTGAATTAAAGCAGCCTGTTGTTCTGCACTATTTTTATGGAATTTATAAGGGAACTGTATAGTAATATGATTCCCCTCTATAGCAACTGGTAAGCCGTCTTTTAAGATGGCATGAACAGAAATATCCTTACTTTTAATCTCTTTTAAGACAAGGGGCCAGAATTTCTCCTTAAACTCTTCTATACTATGGGCAGGAACAAGTCCAGCTCCTCTTTCCTGAATACTTTCAAACTCTTTCTTATCCCCTTCAGCACTTGCCGTATTGCCTCTTGCTTCTTTTTCAGCGTCTGGCCTATTGCTACTAGCATCTTTTTTTGTCTGCTCTCTTGCCTGCCCGGCAGCCATCCTTGTTACAGCCGCCTCCTCTGCCTTCCCTTTTTTAGCAGGAGAAGTAGCTTTAACAGCACCTGCCTCAGTCCCAGTAGCTATGGACAGACCCCTCTGGCTTAATTCCTCTAACTGGTCTTCCAGCCTTTTTATCCTCTTTTCCAGCTCCAGCACCTGATTATCTCCTGTACTGGCAGTAACCTTGATTAAGCCCAATTCCAGGACAATTCTGGGTTGGTCGGCAAAAGGCAGCTGCCTTTCCACTTCAGTTAAAATCTCCAGGAACCTGATCAGCCAGGCAGTACCCAGGTCCCCGGCAATCTTCTCTATGTAACCAAACATCTCCTCTGTAAAATTCAAGATACTGGTATCCCTGCCACATTCCTTAAATAACATGACCTGATGTAAAAAGTTGATCAGGTCCTTGACAAAGACAGGGATGGTCTTACCGCTTTCAATCAGCTCTCCGATCATTTTCAAGATAGTAGTACTTTCCCTGGCCAGGACCATTTCTACAAACTTACTTAAAAAGGGTAAATCAACCTTGCCCAGCATCTCCTCTATGGCTTCCCTGCTTAAATTAGCATTTGTATAGGAAATAGCCTGGTCCAGGAGACTGATGGCATCCCTTAAACCTCCCATAGAGGCACTGGTTATCAGGCTTAAGGCTTCCTGGTCATAATTAACCTTCTCCTCCTGGCAGATATATTCCAGGCGTTGGATAATATCCCTGGAAGATAAGAGGGTAAAATCAAAACGCTGGCAACGGGAAAGAATAGTATCGATTACCTTATGGGCTTCCGTTGTAGCCAGGATAAAAACAACATTAGATGGTGGCTCTTCCAGGGTTTTCAAGAGAGCATTAAAGGCCCCCTTTGTTAACATATGTACCTCATCTATTATATATACTTTATACTTGCCTTCAGTGGGATAAAATTTCACCTTTTCCCGCAAATCCCTGATTTCATCTATCCCTCTATTGGAGGCAGCATCTATCTCAATTACATCTACCGATTGGCCAGACCGAATACTAAGGCAGGAATTACATTCTCCACAGGGTTCTGTTGTAGGGCCTTCTACACAATTTAAGGCCTGGGCAAAAACCTTGGCTGTGGAGGTCTTTCCTGTTCCCCGGGGGCCGGCAAACAAATAGGCATGGGCAATCCGGTTCTGTTCCAGGGCATTTTTCAGGGTCTTCACAACATGTTGCTGCCCAACCAGATCCTCAAAATTACGGGGCCTATATTTCCTGTATAGTGAAAGAAACGCCATCTGTATTTCCTTCCTTTCCCGGGAAATAATTTCTACCCTTAATGATTTCTATAAAAAAAGCCATTCTCCTGCAAAATAATCTAGATTATATGGTATGTATTAAAAAAATCATATGGTATTTATAAAAAAATATCCTGGTAATAAGTAAAAACTTTATACCATGGACTTTCCCTAAATATATTTCTTGAAATATAAAATAGGCCGTACACCTACATCGAATCTACTCCCCCAGGCGTTACCCTGGCAGTTAGCTCGAGCCAGGCACCCTTACGGCACATGGAAGACATTTGCTTACCGCTGCTTCCTCCCGGACCTGACGGGGTTCACAAAGCTCCATTGCGTAAGACCCAACTGTCAACACCACTTACCAGGGCCAGACCCCAAAAGAATAGACCCTCAGCACGGCATCGATCCTGCTATAGCGGATTGCAGGTTACAGGGCACCGCTAACGCCCCATCTAGTACGGCCAAACTTTTAATATATTATATGCCCATAGGGCCATTTTTACCAATAAATTAATGGCGGAGAGGGAGGGATTCGAACCCTCGGTAGACGGTTGCCTACACTCGCTTTCCAGGCGAGCCCCTTCAGCCAACTCGGACACCTCTCCGTATTGTAAAAACAGGATTATCTCTAATCCTTCATATATATTTAATTATCTTCAGATAACTATCTGGCGGAAGGGGAGGGATTTGAACCCTCGAGACACCTTGTCAGTGTCTACTCGATTTCGAGTCGAGCGGTTTCAGCCAGACTCACCCACCCTTCCTGATGGGTTTGGTCTATCTTCTAAGCCTTTTAAAGAAATCCTTCAGTAATTTCTGGTTTTCCTCCAGCAGGACTCCACCTTTTACTTCACAGAGCTGGTGGTTTAACCTGCTGTCCTCTGTAATCCTGTAAAGGGTAAGAGAAGCACCTGCTTTGGGATCAAAGGCACCGAAGACCAGCCTTCTGATCCGGGCCTGAACTATGGCCCCTGCACACATGGGACAGGGCTCCAGAGTCACATAAAGCTCACAGTCATCCAGCCGCCAGCTCTTTAAATTCCTGGCAGCCTCTCTTAAGGCAATCATCTCGGCATGGGCAGTAGGGTCCTGTTCTTTCTCTCGCAGATTATAACCAGAGCCAACAACCCTGCCATTAGAGATAACTACGGCCCCGACAGGGACTTCCTCAATCTCCAGGGCCTTTTTAGCTTCTGCTATAGCTAATTGCATATAAAACTCATCATTATTCATACACAAACTTACACCGCAGTGTAAGTCCTCCTGTTAAATAAGCTTTAAAAATGGCGTGCCCGAGAGGAATCGAACCCCTAACCTTCTGATCCGTAGTCAGACGCTCTATCCAGTTGAGCTACGGGCACATATTGCAACCACCTGACTAATACAGTTTAACATTATCCATTATTATTGTCAAGAGCGCAAAAGAAATTTTTATTGCTAAAAAGCGGGATCTTTTCTCTTATTCCTCAGGGTGTTCAGCTTCAAAAACAATCAGGATACTCTTCCAGGCCTGCCGGATATGTTCCTCCATATATTCCCTGGCCAGGTCTGCATCTCCATGGGTAATAGCCTCCCCCAGCCTCCTGTGTTCATTCAGGGCATTAACCATCCGCCCCTCCTGGGACAGGCTTTTCATCCTGAACCTGGTGGACTGGACAAATAAGCTGTCCAGGAACCTTTCCAGCCACTTGTTCCCGGAGGCCTCTTTTATAATACTATGAAAGGCAATATCAATCTTGACACAGCCCTTCAGATCGTTGTCCAGGATACATTGTTCAATCTGATCAGCGTATTTCTTTAACTTCTTCCTCTGTTCCTCGTTAATATTCAGGGCTGCCAGGTAAGCAGCCAGGCCCTCCAGCACCATCCGGACCCGGAAGATATCATCAATCTCCTTCCTGGACTTGATGCCAGAGACAAAGACACCCTGTTGGGGGATTATAGTAATTAACTCTTCCAACTCCAGCATCCGGAAGGCTTCCCTGACAGGAGTCCTGCTTACATTCAGATGTTCTGCTATCTCCATCTCGGTTATTTTTTCATCAGGCATGAACTCACCATTGACAATGGCCTCACGGAGGACATTATATACCTGTTTCCGTAGTGGTTCATAACTATAAGAATCAACCGGGGAAATATTCCACTTTGCCATGCATGACACCTCTTATAGAGAATTCCTATATATTATACCATACTTTTGTCAGGAAAAGAAAGAATCATGGATATTTCCCCTGAAATTTATCTTTATTTTTACCTGAAGCCAGTTTAGAATAATTTCCGCATAATATTAAGGGTCCTATCAATTATAAATCCAGTAAAGAGCATACTCAATACAGTACCGATGCCCAGCTGGCCGCCCAATAAAGCTCCCAATATTAAATAAAATAAATCCATTGCCATCCGGACCCAGCGGACCTGAAAATTAAACTTCTTATGCAGATATACCATCACGGCATCAGAGGCCCCTTCACCCAGGCCGGCGGAGATATAAACACCAAGGCCGATACCTGTGACCACAATGGCAACCAGTAAAATCACCGGGGCAAAGGAAAGGGGCAGGAAGGCATAGATATCAAGAAGCATGAAAATATCCACAAAAATACCAACCAGCAGGGCATTCATGATGGTCCCTGCCCCCAGCCGCCTCTTATCCAGAAAGAAAATCACCAAAGCCAGGACCAACATAAAGGAAGCCGAAGCCTGCCCATAACTTATACCTGTTTTGCCGGACAGGCCTGATATGAATACTGACAGGGGATCAGCCCCATAACCAGCCTTCAAATAAAAGCTGATCCCTGCACTCATGATAATTGAACCCAGGATAACGATCAAAACCCGTCTTATCATCTTATTTAGCTTATTCTTGTCCATTACTACAACCCTCTTATCAATTATAATTTCTTATACCTTTTTCGATTATCTCCCAGAATAAATCTACATTAATATCAATAGCTACATTAGAGTTAGGCTCTTTACCGGTGACATTAAAATAATCACAATTGGTCCGGCCATAACTCTGGACACTGCGTATATCAATTTCCGTATACATGGGCCTGGTGACCAATACCTCCGGATTCAATATACTGGCAATGGTTACAGGGTCATGGAGGGGGCCCCCATCCCAGCCGAAGACCTCCTTCTGGGTCTTGTTGAAAAAGAGCATCAGGTCACAGAAGAGGGAGGAAGCCCTGTTGTCGATGGCAGCCATCCTTTCTATGACTTCCAGATAGCAGAGAACCTTCCTGGTTACATCCAGGCCTACCATGGTTACTGGCCTGCCACTGGTAAAGACCACATGGGCTGCTTCTGCATCCACAAAGATATTAAACTCTGCAGCAGGGGTAACATTACCCAACTGATAGCAGCCTCCCATCAAAACGATCTCCTGGATTTTAGGGACTATATCTGGGGCCAGGCGCATGGCCATGGCAATATTAGTCAAGGGGCCTGTTGGCACTAAGGTAATATCCCCCTCTGATTCCCGCAGTGTTTTGATTATAAATTCCACTGCGTGTCCCTCCTCTTCCTCCCTCTCCAGGGGCTCAAAAACAGGCCCGTCCAACCCTGTCTCCCCATGGATTTCACTGCTTATAACCTGTTTTTCCTTCACCATGGGCCGGTCACAGCCCCTATAAACAGGTATATCCAGATCCAGGTACTGACAAACATTTAAAGCATTATTCACTGTCTTATTCAGGGTCTGATTGCCGGCAACAATGGTAATACCCAGCAAATCTATGGCAGGATTTTTCCCTGCCAGCATGATGGCAATGGCATCATCATGGCCTGGATCACAATCCAGTATTATTTTCCTTTTCATCCTATTCTGGCTCCTTTCCTTATCTTATCTATTTATTAAAGAGTTTTAGCAATTCCTGGGCATTATACGGTACAGCCAGATGGTCCTGGCTGCTTATCATATAGGCGGCTACTTTATTGGCAAAAGCTACACACCGGGTAAGTCCATATCCCTGGCGTAAGGCCATCAGGAAGGCAGCATCAAAGGTATCTCCTGCTCCTACTGTAGTTACTGGCTTAACCTTTTCTGTCTCCACAAGGCTGATTGCAGAGCCATCATGAACCAGGACAGGTTTCCTGCCATCCCGGGCTATGATACACAGGTCTTTTCTGGCCAGGGCCTTTACTGCTTCATACAGGTCAGTTTTCCCTGTTATCTGGCCAAATTCCTCGATACCTGAGCCCAGGACTATATCCACGGCATCCAGCATCTCCATGAATAATGCCCTCCGTTCTGGAGCGAAGCCATAAGACTCAGTCCGGAGATTGAGATCAAAAACCAGGATAGATTGGTTTTCCTTCATCCTTTTAAAAAACTCTATAACCGCCTTTCCACTCTCTATATCACTATGTAGGACCATGCCGCTGGAAAAGACAATGGCCGGTTTTGTAAATAAGTCTTCCGGAAAGGATTCCCCTGTAAACCTGTCCAGGCGGGACCAGGGGGGAATCCAGACAAACATGGTCCTCTCATTATCAGCATCAAGTACTGCAATACAGAGATATGAGCCTCTATCACTTATATAGGAATAATCCATATTTACACCATGGTTCTCCATCTCCTGTTTCAGAAAAAGCCCGATCTGGTCATTGGCCAGGTCAGCGATGAGGATAGGATGCTGTTTCAATTTCCCCAGGATTTTGGCCATATTCCCTACACTCCCGCCACTGCGGAAAAGGACCTCTTTCTTTTCCCCCCAGGCAGGATTTCTCTGAATCATCTCCAGTATCCTCCTGGTTTCCCCATAGGGGATGATTAAATCTACGCACAGATCACCAACACAGATTATCTCATAATCCTTTAGCTTGCTATCCTGTATTTTACTTAACAGCATTCCTGGCCCTCTCACAGAATTGCCTTACCAGGTCAATATCCTTGCGGATGATTTTACCACCCTCAACAACACTGGTTCTGGTCAGGGAGTCCACACCAAAGGGCCGGACATGCTTTATGGCCTCCTCTACATTATCAGGTCCCAGGCCTCCGGCCAGTATAACCGGTATATCCACTGCCTCCACAATCTGGCGGCTGATATCCCAGTCATGGGTTATACCGGCAGCACCAACGCCTGGCACCGTAGCGGAGACAGTATCCAGAATAAGCATATCAGCAAATTCAGCCTTCTCTCTGGCTACTTCTATGGCTTCCGGGCCAGTCACCCCCACTGCCTCCATCAGTAACACATCCGGGGCCTCTTTGCGGAGCTTTTCCCTGAAGGCCGGGTTTCCCTCATAATTGGCACAGAGGTGTAATACATCCGGCTTCAATCTTTTCACCTGGCCGATTATCTCCTCTTCATTATCCAGGACTGAAATTAAAACCTTAACAGCCTTATCACCAATGGCAGTGAAAATATCCTTTGCTGTCTCTTCATCTATGGCACAGGGAAAGGGCCCGTCATGAGGGCCAACCAGCAAACCAATCCGATCTGCTCCTGCCTCTATACAGGCCAGGGCTTCCTCAACAGTCTGAATTGAGTAAATCTGGGTTTCCATAACTCTTAATCACCCTTCATTAAAGTTTTTAAAGGTCTTGATCAGAAAATTAACAAAGCGGTCACGGTCAGCAGAAAAGGCAAAGCTGCAGTTGCTGTTAGCAGGAGCCTCCCTGCGGTCAATAACACAATGGCCTTCCCCGACACCAGTAAAGCAAACATTTAAGTTTACTTCCCGGACATCCTGCAAAACATCCCTATCTACCAGGGCAGCCACTGCTAAGGCATCATGAACTGTGGCCGAATCCGGCAGATACAGGGGCTGAACTTCAGTATGAACCAGGACCCTTTGTTCCATCAAGTCTGCGGCAAAATTGCTGCAGAAATTATCACTGGCCCGGAGTTCATCAATTTCTTCCTTAGTAATAATAGCCTTATGGGTGGCATCCAGCGGGACTATTGTAGGATGAACACCTGAATCCAGGATTATCTGGACTGCTTCCGGGTCATGCCAGAAATTGGCCTCTGCTGAACCGGTCACATTGGCCACATTATAACCCCCACCCATGATAGTCAGGCTGTTAATTTTGCCAGCAATATCAGGCTTTAAGGATAAAGCATAGCCCAAATTGGTCAAAGGTCCTACAGCTACTATATCTACAGGTTCTTCTACCTCTGATAAATAATCCATGTAAAAGAAGGGGGCCGGTAAATCCTCTTTTCCATAATGAGGGGCAGGCAAATCAAAAAGGTCATCATGCATTTTGACTACTTCCCCATCAACTTCAGCCTCAATAAAGGCTGGTACATCCCTTTCCGGTGAGAGGTATTTGGACAAAGCTGTTGGCACTCCAGCATAAACAGGGATTTTCAGGCCCATACGGGAAAGCAACCTCAGGGTATTTTCGGTGGTATTTTCCAACTTAGTATTGCCCCAGACAGTACAGATGGCCACTACTTCTATCTCCGGAGATAAGAGGGCTGTCATAATGGCTATAGCATCATCAGAACCAGTATCAACATCCAGGATAAGTTTCTTTTTCATCTCTATTTGCTATGGTCTAATTAAAAGCACCATATACTCCTTTCTTCAAGATTTATATACTTAAGTAGCAGGAGAATTAATCGGCAAAAAGCTGGCAGAGCATGGCCAAAAATTTCTCCTTATTGGCTGACAGGGCAATAGAGGCATTGGCCTTTTCCGGAACTTCCCGGCGGTCAATAAGTACTTCCCCATCAGCGCTGCCTGATAAGCCTGCTCTACAGGCCACTTCCTCCACATTCTCCAGTACAGTCTCATCTATGCTGGCACAGACAGCCAGGGCATCGTGGATGGCAGACCAGTTATGGTCTTCACCGAAACGGGCAGACTCATATTCTATCCTCTGCCTGGCCAGGCGGGCTGTAAATCTGGCAGCAAAGGTATTCAGGCCTTCCAATTTCTCACAATCATCCAGGTTTAAGCCTGCTGCATGGGTGGCATCAAGGGGTACCAGGAGAGGATGGATTCCTGTATCCAGTATAATATGAAAGGCTTCCGGATCATGCCAGATATTGGCTTCTCCCGCCCGGCTGCAATTGGTGATATCCACACCACCGCCCATGATTATTAACTGTTCTACCTTACTGGCCAGATGGGGTGCCAGTCTAAATAAAAAGCCGAGATTAGTCAAAGGTCCTACAGCAATCAGGGTTACTGGCTCTGTAGCTGCTGTCAGATAATCATAATAGAAGCGGACAGCATGGCGGGATTCTGCTTTTCTTTTGCTCTCTGGAATCCCCTCCAGGCGGTCATAATGGATTTTTAATTCTTTACCATCAACAATCAGGGGTTCATAGGCATCTTCTAAATCCCGGTATTTGCTCCTGTCCTTCACCATGGGCCGGTTACAGCCTGAATAAACAGGAATATCAGCATTAAGGGCTTCACAGACCCCCAGTGTATTTAAGGTGGTTTTATCTACAGTGAGATTACCCCAGACAGTACAGATAGCTTCCAGTTGAATATTTTTGGATTTGATTGCACACATAATAGCAATGGCATCATCCGAACCTGTATCAACATCCAGTATTACCTTGCGTGTTTTAAGTTTATCCATGATTTATTCTGCCTGATGTATGCCTGAACATACATCCCTGCTCTCCTTTCTCTATAGTCTTTTAGATTTATCTCCATCTATCTAAAATAATTCCCTTATGGTCTTATAATAATATCCTTATAATTTTAAATAAATCCTTATAATCTTATAATTATTTCTTATATTAAAATGATTCCCTTATAAGCTTGTACAATATACTTTTTATTAAAACAATTATCTTATAATCTTATAACAATATCTCTATAGCGGGTTATCGGTTTTCTTCTTGTCCCTGGGAATATTAATTAATACCAGGCCGATTAAAGTAGTCAGATAAGGTGCCATCTGGGCAAACTGGGAAGGCAATCTAAAGGATTGGGCCAGGTTGCCTATAGCATCCGCAAAACCAAAGATTAAGATCCAGATACCGGTTAAGATGGGTTTACCTGCTCCCAGGCTCTGGGCAGCAATCCCGATAAAGCCCCTGCCGGCAGTCATATCCCGGGTAAAGTAGGGTAAATAGGCCATGGAAAGGAAGATACCTCCCAGAGAGGCCAGTACACCACTGATCAAGAGGGCAATAAACTTGGTCTTATTGACATCAATACCCAGAGATGAAGCGGCCTTAGGTGATTCACCTACAGCTCTGATCCGGAGACCAAGGCCGGTTTTATAGATAAATACCTGTACCAGAATAATGCTTAAAAAGGCTACATAGGTCAAAACATTGTGTCCTGACAAAACTGTGCCCAGTACTGGTATATCCTTAATCAGAGGGATATGGAGTTCAGGAAAGGTTAAACTTCCTAACTTAGTACTATTGGCCTTTGAGCCTGTCAGCATGTAGAGGCCAAATACAGTACCGGCACTGCCCAGTATATTAAGGGCCAGTCCTATCAATAAGGGTTTGGTATGGAGGTAGAGAACAAAGTAAGCAAAGATACCGATGAGAAGCATGCCCAGGAGCAAACCCAGGAAAAGGCCACCAGCAATTGTACCTGTATAGGCACTACCTACCACACCACCAAAGGCGGCAAAGAGCATTATTCCTTCATAGGCAATACATAATACATCTGCCTTACTACCCACTAAAGCTGCTAAAGCTACAAATAATATGGGTGTGGACATCCTGATCACAGAGCCAAGAAAATCAGCTGTGAAAATCAGACTAAAAAGATCACTCATTAGTGACTCCCTCCTTCAGGGCCATAGATTTTTCCGTATTCCGCACTATGGTCTTATATTCCCAGCCAGCCAGGAATCTCTCTGCAGCAATAAAACTAATTATAATGGCCTGTATAATATTTATTACTTCTGAAGGTACATTGGAGGTTAAATTCAACACATCCGCAGAGGTTCTCAGATAAGCCAGAAACAGGGCTGCTAAGGGAATATATTTGGGATTATTTCTGGCCAGAACTGCCAGCATGATACCATCCCAGCCATGATTGGTAAGGCCAGAGTAACCAAAACGATTATATAAACCTAAGACTTCAGTAGTTCCTCCCAAACCGGCAATAAAACCTCCCAGTAATTGGGTAAAAACGATTACCTTAGCCACTGGCATTCCTGAATACTTGGCAAAAGCGGCATTGGCACCAATGGTTCTGATCTGCAAACCAAAAGTACTTTTATAGAGGAGCAGATAGCCAAGGACTACAACCAATACTGCAATTATCAGGCCTGTATGGATATTTGATCCTGGTATTAATTCCCCTAATCTGGCCGATTCCTTAAACCTGTAAGAGGCTTCATAACCGGCAGCAGGGTCCCTGACCAGGTTGGTTATAACATACAAGCCCAGGAAGAGAACAACATAGTTGATCATCAGGGAAGATACTACTGTCATCACATTGAATTTGGTATACATTATTCCAGGCAGGCCACAAATTATGGCACCGGCCAGTCCTCCTGCCAGGGCACAGAGGATAAAGTGGAGTCCTGGTGGTATCCCCCCTATAATGGCCACTACTGTACTGGTAAAGGCTCCGGCAAAAAAGGCTCCTTCAGCAGCCAGGTTAATCTGGCCAACAGAAAAGAATAAACAGACTGCTGTTCCAGTAAACAATAAAGGTATCCATTTATTAATCATCTGGCTAATCCGGTTACTGCTTGTTAAGGGCCCCAGCAAAAGAGATCTGATATCCCTGAAGGCATTATTACTGACTAAAAAGATTAGTAAAATGGCAATTCCCATAGCCAGAAGCAAGGCCAGGGCAGTCCTTAAAATGGAAAACCTATTGCTGATTTCTTGACTGGTCAATACTTGCTTTCTCTTCAAGCTATTTATCATGGATAACTCCCCCAATCTCCTCAGGACTTTGCTTTTCCAGACCCAGCATGTATTTACCAAGGATCTCTTCATTGATCTTCTTTACCTCTGGAAAATAAGCCACTATTTCCCCATTATAGAGTACAATAATGCCATCACTCATGGTCAATAATTCCGTTAAGTCTGCAGAGAAGAGCAGGATTGCTGTCCCCAGCCTGTCCCGCAGTGAAACCATCTTTTCCCTGATTAATTCAGCAGCACCCACATCGATTCCCCGGGTCGGTTGGCTGAGGATAATTAATTCAGGATCAGAGGAAAACTCCCGGGCTGCAACCACCTTTTGGATATTACCACCTGAAAGTGTACTGATGGCGGCTTCAGGGCCATCACAGGCTATTTGATATTCCTCAATTAAAGCAGTGGTTTCCTCGTAATTATTCTTCTTGTTTAAAATACTATTATTACTATAGCCCTTTTGGAAATAGCGGTCAGCAATAATATTTTCAATTATTGATTGCTCTTCTGAAGCACCGTAAATCATCCGGTCTTCATGGACAAGAGAAGTATTGGTCAGGCGAATATCTCTAATCGACATATCTATAATGGATTTTCCTTTAATACTGACTTCACCACTATCCGGCCTCAATAAACCTGACAGGATTTCAGACAATTCGGTCTGTCCATTACCTTCCACACCGGCTACTCCCAGAATTTCGCCCCGTCTTAGATCAAAGGAAAGATTATTCAGGGCTTTTTTGCCAAACTGGTTGGTATAATTTAAATCCCTTACCCTTAAGATAGTCTCTCCCGGGTCGGCCTCTTTTTTTGCAATATTCAAATCCACATCTTTACCAACCATCATCCGGGAAATATCCAATTCAGTTAATTCATCTACATCAGCTGTACCTACTACTTCCCCCTTGCGGAGGACAGTAATCCGGTCACAAAGCTCTTTTACTTCTCCTAACTTATGGGATATAAAGACAATGGTATAACCCTGATCCCGGAGATTTTTCAACTGAACAAAGAGCTCACTGGTTTCCTGTGGAGTTAAAACAGCTGTAGGCTCATCCAGTAAGAGGATTTTTGCCCCCCTATACAATATTTTCAGGATTTCCAGCCTCTGTTTCATACCTACAGAAATATCATTAACTATAGCACTGGCATCTATGGGTAAATTAAAACGTTCAGCTATTTCTTCTGTTTCCTTAACTGCCCTTTTATAATCAAAGAGCAAGCCTTTCTTCGGTTCCAGGCCTAAAACCATGTTTTCTGCTACCGTCAGGGATCCTACCAGCATAAAGTGCTGGTGGACCATGCCTATTCCGTATTCCAGGGCATGTAAGGGGTTATCTATATGGACTTCCTGGCCATTTAATATAATCTGGCCCTTTTCTGGTTTTTCCAGGCCAAACAAGACTTTCATCAAGGTGGTCTTGCCGGCTCCATTTTCCCCCATCAGGCCGTGGATTTCACCCTTCCTGACAGAGAAGGTTATATCTTTATTGGCCACAAAACCATTGCTATATATTTTTGTTATATCCTTCATTGTCAGGACAGTATCATCTCTATAGTTCAAAGCCTCCATAAACGAACTCCTTTCTATAATTTCCGTGGATATATTCCTATATCCACGGAAATTTATTAATGTTCTTTATTTTGTAAAAGGCCTTGCCTCTGCTTTAAATTTGTCGATTTCTTCCTGGCTGGCACCAATAGCAGTACCTACCTGAATCTTTCTTTCAGCCAGTTCGGCAGTAATTTCTTCATACCGCTTCAGGACTTCATCTGGTACGATTTTTTGGAAATATTCATTCTCCACCAGGGTAGAACCTCCTCTGGCATAGTCATAAATAGTATGTGTTCCCCATTCAATAGTACCATCAGCAAAGTTTTCCAGCTCATTCATGGTAATAGTATAGAAGTCCTTCACCGCTGAAGTAACAATATGTTCAGCAGTTCTTGGATTGGTATCCTTGATGGCCAGGGCAAAGTCATAGTCAACACCTATATTGTAATTATTGGTCTCCCTGGCAGCCTCAGCAACTCCCAGGCCAGCAGAACCACAAACCGCAAAGACTACATCGGCACCCTGCCTATATTGGGTCAGGCCTAATTCCTTGGCCCTGGCTGTATCTGTCCAGTTGCCGACAAAGGAATACAGGACATTAATCTCACTATCTACATAATTAACACCTTCGATATAACCGACCAGGAAGTCCTGGATGGCTGTATTCTCAGCAGCTCCTACGAAACCAACAACCTTTTCCTCATTGGCCAGTTCTGCATCTGACTCAGTCAGAAGTCCAGCCAGTACTCCTGCCAGGAAGGCAGCCTCATTCTGTTTGGCCATTACAGATCTGACGTTGGGATATTTGTCTCCATCAAATTCAATCTCACTATCAAAGAGGATTATTTTTTGATTGGGGTATCTCTCTGCAGCCTCCATAACGGCTTCCCTCATGTTATAGAAAGCAGTAACTATTAGGTCATATTCCCCGGTACTGGCCACATCTCTCATGGTCGGTGCATACAGGGAAGCATCAGCATGACACTCAAAGACATTCACCTGGGCCCCAGTTTCTTCGGCAAAATCATTTAAAGCCTCCATGATAATATCACCAATTCCCATTTCACCCAGAGTTCCAGAGTTTACATACATAATTTTCAGGGTCTCATCTTTTGTAGCTGTTCCTCCATCTTTATCACAGGCTGCTATAAGTAAAGCCATCATTACAACTACTATTAATAACACCATTTTCTTCATTTTGCTTGTCATTTTATTTTTTTCCTCCTTTTAAATTGACAATTTTTATTATTTTTTTTGCAAAGGCTTAAGGGAGCCTAGCCATTGCCTCCAGTAGATACTCAACAAATTTCTCCCTATCTACACCAAAGAGCACCTTGACCTGTCTTTCCTTTTTCTCATTAAAAATCTTTTCCAGATAGCCTATCCTGTCAATAACTGTCATGCCCCTGGTCAATTTACCGTTTAATTCAATATCTACATGACATTGTTCTGCTGTGAAAATTTCAGGATGGACCAGGGCAGCTATAGCACAGGGATCATGTAAGGTGCAGCCAGGAAAACCTTCTACTTGATAATGGTACTGGCGGTAAAACTCAATCAGTTCACTGACAAAGATGGAAACCTCATTTCCCTGAGCCTTCAGTTTTTCATTTTCTTCATCAGTAACATAGGCCTTCTGGGTAACATCAAGGCCGGCCATTATAATGGGTATTCCGGAATCAAAAACTACCTTGGCTGCCTCCGGATCAACCCAGATGTTATACTCTGCTGCCGGTATCCAGTTGCCATAAGTCCCGCCGCCCATCAGGGATATCTGCTCTATTTTCTCCTTCAGGTCCGGCCGGATGATAAATAAACGGGCCAGGTTGGAGAGGGGTCCCAGTGCTACAAGGGTTATCTTTTCCTGGGCTTCCTCGATGGTTTTTATCATCAGTTCAACGGAATTCAATTCCACTTTTTCAAAAGCCTTTTCCGGCAGCCGTGGGCCGTCAAGGCCTGTTTCGCCATGTATTAGTCCACCATCATTCAATTCTCCAATCAGGGGCCTGCTATAACCCTGGCCCACGGGGATATCATAAACCCGGGCCTTAGTTAAAACCTTGATGGCATTATCGGTAACCTTCTCTATAGATTGATTGCCTGCCACCGTCGTGACAGCTTTAACCTCCAGGCTGGGGCTGGCCAGGGCCCATAGTAAAGCTATAGCATCATCATGTCCTGGATCACAATCAATAATCACCGGTATCTTTTTCACCTGATTCCCCCTCTTTTTAAAAATTAACTCTAGCTACTTTATCTGGCAGATCTACTTGATTGGTATTTACCTGTCCCCTGGATAAGTATTAACCAGCCTTATAACACTTCTGCCAGGACCGGTAAGGAATCCTGGGCCCCTTTTCTGGTTACTGTTATTGCAGCTGCCCTGGTAGCAAACTCTATGGCCTCTATGACATCTTTCCCCTGGGCCAACATATAGGTAAAAGCACCGATAAAGGAATCCCCTGCTGCTGTTGTATCAACAGCATTTACTTTCATGGCTTCAAAATACCTGTAACCATTTTCTGTAACCCAGAGACTGCCCTTATCCCCCAGTGTTACAATTACATTCTGACATCCTTTGGCAATTATTTCCCGGCAGCTTTCTATCATCTTTTCTTCAGAGACCTCTTTCCCTGCTATGATATTTAATTCTGACTCATTTGGTAAGAGGTATTCCACTTTGGAAAGGATCTCTGCATCAATTTCCGCTACAGCCGGGGCAGGGTTCAGGATAACCTGGACATTATTTTTATAACAAAGATCTATGGTATACCTTACCACCTCAAGAGGAATCTCCAGTTGTAGGACACAGTAGCTGGCTGCCTTAATTAGGTCCAGGTTCTTATCTATGTCTTCTTTCCCTAACTGATAATTTGCACCAGAATGCACTATAATATTATTATCACCATTTTCCGCTACACTAATTATGGCAATCCCTGTTGGGGTATTTTCCTTGACAATTAAGCCTGCAGTGCCCACTTTTTCTTTTTTCATTCCACTGATAATCTTCCGGCCATTATCATCATCACCTACTGCCCCAATCATTTCTACATCTCCGCCTAAACGGGCTATGGCTACTGCCTGGTTTGCCCCCTTTCCACCCTTAAACAGGCTCATCCCTTTAGCAATTATTGTTTCTCCAACTACCGGGATATGGGGAACAGAAAGATTTGTATCCATATTTAAGCTGCCGACTACAACTACCTTGTCCACTGTCACACCGCCTCCTTTTAGAATTCATTCTTTCTTGATACTACTTATACTTTTTAAAATATCCTGAAAATTTATAACATCGGTAACGTTTCCGATTCTGGGTAAAAAATTCTCCCTCAGTGTATAGTTTTAACAGAACTCCTTTCTACTAATCTAGTATTTACAACAATTAGGGGTTCTTTATTCTTCCTGCCTTTTAACATATCAATCAAAACCCTTGCTGCCAGTTCACCTATTTCATAGATAGGTTGCTGCATGGTTGTCAGGGCAGGCCTGACTAAGGAAGCTAAAGTAAAATCATCATGGCCAATAATGGAGATATCTTCCGGAATTTTAAGCCCCAAATCATAAATAGCTCTATAAGCACCCAGGGCCATCATGTCATTACCGGCGAAAACCGCTGTTAAATCCTTGTTTTCTTCCATTATTTGCATCATGGCCTGATAACCTGATTCCTGGCTAAAATCTCCTTCAATAATAAGATCCTCTTCTACAACCAATCCATTTTCCAGCATAGCCTTCTTATAACCTGCTGCCCGGCGGATCCCGGTATTTGTATCCAGAGATCCTGATATATGGGCAATTCTCTTATGGCCTTTTTTAATTAAGTATTCTGTAGCCAGGTAACCGGAAACTGTATTATCTACTACCACTGAAGGAACCTGGCTGTCTTCTACCAATCTATCGATCTGTACTACTGGAAATCCTGATTTATTTAAAGCTATTATTTCTTCTTTACTGGCATTGGAAAAAGCCCCTATTAAACCATCTACCTGTTTTGATTTTAATAGATTAATGCTTTCTCTTTCCCGCTTCTTATCATTCCCTGTATTACAGAATATTACCGAATATCCATAACTCCGTATTTCTTCTTCAATGGCCTTGGCAATTTCTGCAAAAAAGGAGTTGCTGATATCAGGTACTATCAAACCAATAGTATAGGTTTTATTCATTACCAGGCCTCTGGCAATACTATTGGGGTTATAATTCAATTTATTTATAATATCTAAAACCTTCTGCCTTGTTTTGGGACTTACATCTACTTTATTATTTAAAACCCTGGATACAGTTGTTACAGAAACCCCTGCTTCGCGGGCAATATCTTTAATTGTCACTTTCATATCCCATCACCCTGTCTTCTGCGACCCTGGTAACGATACCGTTAACGTTACCGGAAACGTTTTCAATATCATTATAATTTTTTCAAATAAACTTGGCAACCGCCATATTTCCCGGTTTTTTTATCTTTAAATCCTTCTCAATCTATTTTTCGCCCTTTTTCTTCACGTTCCTAAATATTAAGAAAATTTATAATCAACTGCCCATTTAATCCTCCTCAGGCCTTCTTCCAGCAAGGACCGGGGACAGGCAATATTCATCCGCATAAAACCTTCCCCACCCTTGCCAAAGATAATACCTGGATTCAGGCCTACCCTGGCTTCTTCAATAAAAAATTTCTTCAAGTCAGGATCAGAGAGGCCCAGCCCCCGGCAATCCAGCCATAACAAATAGGTCCCTTCCGCCTTCTGGACCCTGAGCCCCGGAATATGCTGGTTAATATATTCTACTGCATAATCCCGGTTTCCCTCCAGATATTTCAACTGGCCTTCCAGCCATTCATCTCCCCTAGTATAGGCCGCTTCCATGGCAGTATAACCCAGGACATTCCCCCCTATAACCAGGCCTGACATGGTCCTGATAAAGGCCTCCCTCATTTTTCTGTCCGGGATAATATTAACAGAGGTGGCCAGGCCAGCCAGATTAAAGGTCTTACTGGGGGCAATCATGGTAATCGTCCTCCTGCTTATCTCCCCTCCAAGGGAGGCCAGGGGTATGTGAATGTTTTCACTATATACCAGGTCCCCATGAATCTCATCAGAAATAATAATTAAATTATATTTGAGGGCCAGTTCTGCCAGTCTTTCCAGCTCCTCCCTGGTCCAGACCCGGCCAACCGGGTTATGAGGGCTACATAGAATTAAGATATCTGCCGGATTCCCCCTCTCCCCATCCCACGCTCCAGCTGAAAGAGAATCCCTCCCAGGCTCCCTGGAGCCAGTCTTCCCCATCTCCTTAAGCTTTTCCTCCAGGTCCTGAAAATCCATCCTGTATTGATCCTCTGCATAGAGGAGCTGGTTTTCCACCAGTTTTGCCCCACTCTTCTCTACAGCAGAAAAGAAGGGATAATAAACCGGGGGCTGGACCACTACATGGCCACCGGGCCCGGTAAAAGTCCTTAAAGCTACATTGATGGCCGGCACCACCCCAGAGCTGTAGACCAGCCATTCTTTCTTGATCTCCCAATTATACCTTCTCTTCACCCAGTTAACAACTGCCCGGGCCAGGTCTTCCCCAGGCTCCGTATAGCCAAAGACCCCATGAGCCACCCTTTCCCGGAGTGCTTCAAGGACTACCTCCGGGGCTGGCCAGTCAGAATCTGCCACCCACATGGGCAGAATATCCTCTCTGCCAAAGGCCTTCTTTAAGCCATCCCACTTTACCGAATTGCTATTCCGTCTATCAATAATCTCTGCAAATCTCTTATCCATAGCCTGGACCCCTTCCCCTTTTCTTTTTTTTAGTTCTTTTCTTAGTTTTTCCATTTCTTAATTACTTATCTTTAATTTTCACTTCTTCAATTCTTAGTTTTGCTTAACTTTATTATATTTCTTCTTTTTCATTTTTTAGTTTTCTTTGCTTGCTACTCCTTTTCCCCTTAACCCACTGCTCCATCCCTGCCTGTGCTCCAGTTCCTGGAGGCCCGGCTCCAGCAGGCAGGTATTGGGTTTATATTAGCTATAAAAAGACAAATTCCTGCAAAAAGACCAGAAAAAAAGGCTGCCTCTTAAGAGACAGCCCTTATTATCTAATATCCTGTTCAGATTATATATTCCTGAATCGGCTTATTCTACCTGCTCATAGGAAGCAGCCAGTCGTTTGTAGGACATGTATCTGGCTTTGGCATCTGCCTCTGCCTTCTGGAAGTATTCCTGAGCAATTTCTGGGAATGTTTTCTCCAGTGATGTATAGCGTACTTCA
>LFRS01000103.1 GCA_001512435.1 Halothermothrix sp. DTU029
CCTGGTCCAGATAATCCATGTGTACAAAGGTCCTCACCCAACTGGTCCCCAGTTGTATTATATCTGGAGCAGTATTGTTTTTAAAGGCTTCAATTAAAGCAGTCCAGATTCTTTCCCAGGTAATCAGCTCCAGGTGAATCTTTATATTATTGTTATTCTCGTAAGCAGAAAATTTTTCCCGCAAAAAAGATGATATTGCCGGATCATTGGAACCATGAATTAACCAGATGCGCAATTTTTTATCAGTCATCTGACATCAGCTCTCTTCCTGATTTTTTTAAAAATAAAAAGCCCTAAAGGGCTTATATATATAAGCAGTCTGGCAAGCATAGTCTACCAAGACCGTAGCCCCATAACTTTGCGTCATTACCTTTCGGTAATTTTGCCCTTGAAGAGATTTTATATTTACATTTTTCCGAAATTACTGTTATGTAAATTAAACAAGAAAAATAAATTGTGACTAAAGTACTATATTGTTCTATTACATTAATTCTACTAAAGTGCCAAAAACCCTTTTTTATTAAGAAAAATTTCCTTTTGTAAAAAAATAGTATAAAGAAAGAGGATTTCTCCTGACTGGTCAAAACCCCCTCCAACAAAATTTTAGCGATTTTCAGTTCTAAAGAGAGCCAGATCTATAGTCTCTGCCAATTTTTTGTAACCTGCTGGACTTAGATGTAAATGATCACCACAATCATAGAGGTTGTATAGTTTACCAGGTTCTTCTGGGTCCTCTACAGCTGCTGCAAAATCAAGTACTGCATCAAAGGCTCCACTGTTCCTGATCCAATGGTTGACCTTCAGCCTGGTCTCCTCATTTTCCTTATTATCATACTGGGAACCGCCAAAGGGCAGTATGGTAGCCCCATAAACCAGAATACCCTGCTCATGGGCTTTCTCTATAAACAGCCTGTAGGCCTGAATCAATTCTTCTGCTGTTTCAGCTTCATGGCCCTCTTCACCAATATCATTTACTCCTTCAAAGACAATCAGGTAACGGACACCACTCTGGTCCAGCACATCCCTCTCAAACCTGCTCAAGGCTGTAGGGCCCAGGCCACCTCTTAAAACTCTATTACCACCAATACCCTGGTTGAGAACTCCAATTTTAACTGTTGCACTATCAGCCTGTAAACGGTCAGCCAGAACATCTGTCCACCTATCATTGCCATTGGTTGTAGAACCCCGGCCATCAGTAATAGAATCCCCCAGGGCCACTACTGCTGCCACTTCCGGATCCTCACTTAATATGTCCAGGCCACTGATAATATACCAGTGGTCTGTACAAATTGCAGTACTCATCTCCCTGGCAGCAAGGGCCTTGCCAGGCATGATATATGATGTGGTCCTGGAACCCGGGTGACCGGTTAAATCTGCCGGCACTTCACCAAAATATAGGGTTATAGCCATTGTCGTCAGCCCCGGCAGCTCATAATCCAGGGTATCAGAAACAACTACTTCCCCCGGTGCTATGCTTACCGATTTATCTCCTCCAAAACTTATCTCCTTTATTGAACTGGTATCTATAGCACTTCCTCCCCTGGCCACTGCCAGCTGGGCTGCCTTAATATGCAAGGGCGAATTCCCATATTCATTGGAAAACTTCAGGCGGATTTTCTCTCCACCCAGGGAAACACGGATAACCTGCCGCAGGGTATTATTGGCCAGTCCCGGTTCCGGGGGCATATTATGCTCTTCCACCAGCTGTTGGGCTGCTGCCCATGTACCGACCCAGGCTTTTTCCCTGCTCCCATTCTGCTGCATTTTTTACCTCCAATACTTCTGTTATCCTTTATATAATGATAACTGTTATATAAAATAATAAAATTACTGCTTTATTATTAAATTCGATAAAAGGATTCCTTTTTCCTCTTTTTCCCCCTACTGTTCATAAAATTCTTCAGCATCTTCTTTTCTTTCCTGGACTGTACCATGGGGATGTTCCGGTGGAGCATAAATAGAATAAAGTTTCAACGGAGTACGCCCTGTATTGATTAGATTATGCCAGGTACCGGCTGGTATAAATACCACATAACCATCATATACCCTGGCCCTATAATCTAAATAATCTCTTTCATCACCCATCAGAACCAGGCCCTGCCCCCTCTCAATACGTATAAACTGGTCAAGATTATTGTGCATCTCCAGCCCTATATCATCACCTACATCAATACTCATCAGGGTAAGCTGTAAATATTCACCAGTCCATAAAGCAACACGGAAAAATCTATTCCGCCTGGCCAGGTCTTCAATATTGGTTATAAAGGGATATGGACCATAATCCCTTATCTTCTCTCTTTGTCTCGGGCGGCGCGGGTTAAATATATAATCATTAAACAAGGTTTTCACTCCTTCTCTGTCCTTTTTTATATAATATGACAAAAGTCTATAATAGGTGCCGCCCCTTTAGTGCCAACCCCAGCCCTTACAGGCTTCTTGATAAAATACTCAGCCTGCAACTTCCTTCAAATACTCATTGACCCTTAAAGCTGCCCTGGCTCCTTCAGCAGTGGAAATAATAATCTGTTTATCCTTGATATCAGTAACATCACCGGCAGCCCAGATACCGGGTATATTGGTTTCATTATTCTCATTAATAACTATCTCTTTCCTGGAATTAACCTCCAGAATCCCACTGACAAAATC
>LFRS01000129.1 GCA_001512435.1 Halothermothrix sp. DTU029
AGAACCAGGTGAGCCTGGAGAACCAGGTGAGCCTGGAGAGCTTGAAGTTAAAACACTTATTGATTTTGAAGAAGGTATTGAGGGCTGGATAATTGATGAGGATATGAATCAAGGCGATGTAACATTCTCCCATGATACCGAAAAAGCTGATCCAGAAATCGATTCAACTGCCTCATTACGAGTAGAGTATTCACTGGAAAAAGGACAGGTAGTTACATGTTATTTTGACAATAATTATAATTTACCTCATGCAATCTATTACTTAAGAGTTTTTGTACCAAGTGACGCTGACTTTGGTTATTTTAGACCATATATACAAGTTATTGAAAAAGATGAAGAGGGTGACGATACTTATCCTTTATATCCTAAAGATAATGTACCATATTTAAGTAATATAAATACATGGAGAACATTAGAAATTGACATGACAGGAATACCAGAAGATGCACAGATATTTAAAATTGGTTTTCAAATTGGTGGCAGTGAAGAAAGAGATGGAACTGGAACATTTTGGGTTGATGATATAACTTATGTGATTCCTGAATAAAACATTTTTAAAATGCCGGCTATAAGCCGGCATTAACTTTAGAAAAAGTTACGGAACTATTATCCGTGAGTATGAGAACAAAAATTTGACAAGAATAGCAATGAAAAATAAAAGTCAACGGTAATTTTATTTAATGGAAAGACCAGAATGCTGACGATAAAAGAGAGCAGGTTGACATATTAACAGGCCAGTTTTTAACGGGCCTGTTTTTATTTTATGAAAATTTTTAGAGGATTTTTCTGATAAATATAGAATAATAATATTAGTACCTGGTAATAATATCAGATGTTATGAGTTGTTCATAATAGCAAGTGGCAAGAAATATTTAGGAAAGATAGAGGGAGGCCGGTGATGAAGAAACTTGTCATTGACGTAGAGAGGTGTAAGAGTTGTGGAATCTGTATAGAGTACTGTCCGGCTGATTTACTGGAGTTGTCTGAGGAAATCAATAGCAAGGGATATCGAATAGTGAGCATTAAGGATGAGGAGAAGTGTAACTCCTGTTCATTGTGTGCATTGGTCTGTCCTGATCTGGTTATAACTGTCTATAGGTAGTTTTTATGTCATTTTAAAAGGGGTGTGTGACCATGAAGAGATTGATGACAGGTAATGAAGCCATTGCTGAGGCGGCCATCAGGGCAGGTTGCCGTTATTTCTTTGC
>LFRS01000168.1 GCA_001512435.1 Halothermothrix sp. DTU029
AATTCTGCCTTGTACTCACCATAGAAGCTAACAGCTGGTTTTTCTGAAGTAGCTTCTTCTAAGTCAGCAACTCTTTTTTCCAGTTTGCTAACTCTGATACCTAAATCCATTAATTCTTTATCAAATTCAATTGCCAGATCAAGCATTGTTCCATAAAGTTCTTCTGCATCTTCAGCTGTTAATGCATCTACTGGTGCACCACCAGCATTCTTTTCGATAACAGCCTGTAAGATAGCCTGAACATCTTCAGCCTGTGCTACGCTTAAGCCGGACTCAACAGAAAGTACAGTGTCATGGAGCATGAAAGTAACTTGATCCATTAACTCTGCACGTGCTTCTGCTAAGTTTTCCAGCAAACGAGCCAGGATTGTAGCAACTTCATAACGTGTTAATGTGTTTTGTCCTTTAAAGGTTCCATCTGGGTAGCCAGTGATAAGACCAGCAGCTACCAGTTTGTTAACAGCTTCATATGCCCAGTGGTTTGCAGGTACATCTGCGAAAGAACCAGCAAAGGCGGAAACTGTTAGTGCTAATAATAAGATAGCAATAACTAGACTCTTCTTCATAATTTATTTTCCCCCTTGTGTTTTTTAAAATATGTTCTAAAGTTCACTTTGAACTTATGAGAATTACGTCCATGAGTATCCTTGTTTCCTCATAGCCTTTTATTCTCTTTTAAGTTCTCTATGAACTATTATATAGAACCCTATCACCTCTTCCTGCCGCGTGATCCGGGGGCACCTCCTTTCCCTCACCTTCTCAGCCAGAGATGATAAGATTTATAACAAAAATAAGCATAAATAAGGCTAATTCTCTACTCCAGTAATATATATTCTACATAGAGAATAAAAGTCCTGCAAGTTTTTTTTAGTTTTTTTAAATTTTTTTTCAAATTTCCTGCCTTATAGCTTAAATCATATATTCTACCTCTAAATAAAAATCCCTGCATACTAATGCAAAATTTTATCTGCCATTAATATCCACTTGTCCTTCCTGGAGATAACGTTCTGCCAGAATAAGGGCAACATAGTCATCCAGAGGCCTCTTGGGCTTCCAATTTATAACCGGGAAAAGCCTTTTCCAGAGGCCGCCTTTCTCCTGCCAGTATCTTTTCTCCGCCTCCATGGTAGTAAAGGCTTCATCGACAAGCTCAATGGCAATGTCTGTCAGCTCCCTGATGTCCTGGATAATCTCTCTGGAAAAGGTGCCATCACCAATGATAATCTCCCTGATATTATAGATATTAATTAATTCATTTATATATGACCTCAATTCTTCTCTGCCGACAATTTTTTTACACAAAAGTGTCTGCCTGTAATTAAGAACAGCCAGGCCGCATTTATCTTTCCCAGGGTCTATGGCTAACAGGGCTTTATCTTCTTCATTCATCCTGATCACCATTTTCAGCTGCTACTACATCAAACCTGATTTTGCTGGAAAACTGATTATTCCAGCCATCTTCCCGCCAGATATCCTCAGTAGCCACTACCTGTACTTCTACCATACCAGACATTTCCTGGACCTGCCGCAGTATCTGGTAAAAGCTGCTAAACTCGATAGAGCCAATAGAGCCCTGATCGGTAATAATCCCTTTCCTGATAGAATTTATATTTATAATATCCAGTAATTCACTTAATTCCTTCTCCAATTCCCTGACTGAAGCCCCAGCTTTTACGATTTTGCTGGCTATAAGGTCACCTTTCTTGAATACTACAAAATCTTCATTAACCTGAAAACCAGCCGGTACATAACTATTCTGGGAAACATTCACATTAGCCACAAGATAGACTATAAATCTTTCACTTTCAGACTCCAGGATAATCCTGGTCAAAGCTGCTATCTCGCCAATATTCAGCCTCAATGCTGTGCCGGTTTCCGGGTCAACCTCTACCGGGTGTTTTAATACTTCCTGATTGGCCCGGTCCAGATAGGCAGCAATACTGTCAATAATCTCCTCCTGGGTCTCTTCTTTTTCGATAACATCTAGATAAATAATATCACCTTTCTGATAAACCAGATCCTGCAGGTAATACCTGATAGTTGTATCACTCAGTTCCTGGTTAACCCGGGCTAGCTCCAGGTTTAGTAAACGAATTTGATCCTCCAGGTTCCTGCGCTCTGTCTGTAGGCTGGCCAGCTGTTTTTCCTGTTCCGCCCTTGTTGCATCTAAGTCCTTGATGGCATCTGTCAGCTGATCTATATCCTCCTGGGCTGCTGCATATTCAAGCATAAGATTACTGAACTTATCTTCCAGCTCATTAATCTGTTCATCCAGTTCTTTATTCTCCCTCTCCAACTGTTCCTTCTGGACCTCTAAGTGAGAGAGCTCTATTTCTATACTGGCAATTTCCTCTTCTTTCTCCTTTAACTCAATATCCTTCAATTGCATTTGATGGTTCATATAATTCAGTTGATTTTTGGAGTCTTCCAGCCTGACCAGAACCTGCTGGATATTAAACAAAGCCTGCCTTACCCCATTATTGGTAGCAAGTATTATGGTAACTGTTACAGAGGCTATGATAACTCCTGTCAGAATAGTAATTATAATCGATGTATACTTGGGTCGCAGGCCAAATAAGGAGATCCTTTTCTTCCCGACCTTCATTCCTATCCGATCTCCCAGATAAGCAATTAAACCACTTAAGCCAATAACCACTACCAACAAAAGTACCCCATACATACCTGCTACCCCCCTTCTATCCACTTATACTGAATAAATATTAATAAGTAATTTTCCAGCTTTTTTACTATATAGAGAATTATAACATAATATTTACATTTTTTGTAGAATTAAATTACTTATCAGCCCGGTATAACATGATTCCTCCTATCACCAGAAAAACAAGATTCTGTACCCAGGCCCCAAATAATGGGGGTATGGTCCCCTGTTCACCAAGGGCACTCCCGATAGTCATGAGGGTATAATAAATAAAGATAACTATAATACTGATCCCCATTCCCGTTGCCGAACCACCGGAACGTTGGGGATAAATCCCCAATACAGCTGCCAATAAGGCAAAGATAAAGTTGGCAAAGGGGATGGAAATCCGCTGGTGTAAGCTTACTAATTCTTCATTTATATTCTTGCCCTGCCTGGCCTGAAATTTTATAAATTCCCTTAATTCATTAAAGTTCATATCATCAATAGCCTTGTTTAACCTGGCCACCTGGGCCGGCTGGTAATTTAAGGGTATATTCCTATATTCACTGAAAGTCAAAGCAGGAATCCTTTCTCCGGCCTGTAAATGTATAATCCGGCCATTGATGAATACCCAGCTCCCCCCATCCTGCCAGATAGCTTCTTCTGCTTCTATCAACTGAACAGGCTTACCCTCTTCAAAGGCCTGAAAGATAACATCCTGCATAATCCCGGTAGCCCCGTTAAAGCTACGGGCATAAAGGAAGAATTCCGGCCTGCCCCTCCCATCCCGGGCAGGTAGCATTAAATTATTCTGGGTAGCCGGCCGCCGGTATCCATGTTTAAATTCCCAGACGATCTGTTCATTAAGGTAATTTGCCTGGGGAACAACTAATTCATTGACAGCAATGGTGACAAAAGTCATCAAAAGGCCCAGGAATAAGGCCGGTATAACCAGTTTATAGATACTGATACCACTGGACCTCATAGCCGTGATCTCCCCATCACCGGAAAGGCGGCCATAACCCATGATTGTCCCCAGCAAGGTAGCCATGGGTATTGTATAAACAGCAATAGCCGGTATATTCAGGAAAAACAACTGGATTAAAGTAAGGATCCGCACACCATAATTATTATAATAATCTATTAGTTCAAATAAAAGATCTGTACCTATAAATATAGCTGTAAAGGCAGCCACCCCAAATAATAATGGTGTCAATAATTCCAGGGTTATATATCTATAAATAAGCTTCATCAAGACACCTTCTTTACATTGTAAATCTCTCTCCCAGGTAAAACTTCCGGGCCAACTCGCTATTGGCAACCTCCTCTGAGCTGCCGCTTAAGAGGATCTTGCCTTCATGCATAATATAGGCCCTGTCAGTAATGGAGAGTGTTTCCCGGACACTGTGGTCTGTAATAAGTACACCCAGGCCCCTTTCCTTCAGGTAAGTAATAATGTTTTGGATATCACTGACAGCTATGGGGTCAACTCCAGCAAAAGGCTCATCCAGGAGAATAAAGGAAGGATCAGTAGCCAGGGAACGGGCAATTTCCACCCTCCGCCTTTCTCCTCCGGATAACTGGTATCCTTTACGTTCCCTCAAATGAGCAATATCAAACTCCTCCAGGAGCTCTTCCAGTTTCTGCTGAATTTCTTCCCGGCTTAATTTGCGGGCCTGTAATATAGACAGGATATTATTCTGGACAGTCATCTTCCTGAAAACAGATGGTTCCTGAGAAAGATAGCCAATACCATTGCGGGCCCGTTGAAAAACAGGCAAATGGGTAATCTCCTTCTCATCAAGAAAAATCTGGCCACTTTCTGGCTTAATTAAACCAACCACCATATAAAAGGTAGTAGTCTTACCGGCACCATTTGGACCCAGAAGGCCTACAATCTCTCCCCTTGCCACGGTTAGATCTACCTCATTAACAACCCGCTGTTTATTATATTCTTTCACAAGGCCAGTAGCGACAATGCTCATCTATTCTCCACCCTTATCTCCAAAAAGAAGTTCTGCTCTTCCCTGTAATTTGATCTTTTCACTATTTAAGTCCAGTTCCATCCGTTCTCCGGAAAGCTTCAAATCTCCATTTTGGCCATTGATATTACCTTCCAGGACCAGGAGGTCTTGCTCCCTTTCATAATTCAAGCTGTCTGCCTGAACCTGGATTTCCTTATAAAGGAGAAGAACATTCCCGGTAAAAATAAAAAGCCCCTCATTTTTCATCTCCAGGCTAATAGAGTTGATCTTTAAATCATCAGCCTGAAAATAAACCTCATCTCTGGCAACAAAGCTCTTTTCATTTAGGTTTCCGCTAAGGCTTTTTGCCCTTAAGAAATAATCTCCAACGGATAGGGAAATATTACCCTTTATCTCTATGCTTTCACCCGGATAATCATATTCAATATAATCAGCTTTTATATGATAATCCTCATAAACCAGGAGGGCATTTCCCTCAGCAATAAGTAAGTCTACTCCATTATCGGCAAAAAAGCTAGTAATCCGATCAGCCCATAGGCCTTCAGGCTCTTCCCCTGCAGCCAAAACTGAAGCAGTGGTAAATAATAATACCAGGATTAATAGTACAGGTAAAAAATATTTTCTTAAAATAATGTTATCAGTCCTGATTCTGATCACTCCCATCTTTCCAGGTAAAATAAGCCTGTTTCCCTTCTCCTCCCATTATGGTAATTCTATTCAGGCTTAAATCTGTTTCCAGGCTATCTCCTTCTATAATAAAATCAGGGGAATGAATATAAATCCCCCCAGTAGCCAGCAGGAGGTCTCCCCCATCCTGCCAGCTTATCCTGGCAGCCTGGAAATTAAGCTGATCTTTTATAATCTCTATAGGCCCACTAATCTCCATCAGGCCTGAATCCAGTTCATAGAGGCTATTGTTGGCATAGAGCTTATAAAGGATTTCCTCCTCTGCAGTAAGGGCTGTAATATTTACTGGGAATAATTCCAGCACCCTTTGCCTGGCAAAATTATTAATACTTTCCGAATCCAGATGCCAGCTGATAGAGGCATCACTATTGAAAAAAACCAGTTGAACATTTTTAAACTGGTCACCTGGTAATAAATTATCTTCCTCCAGCTCTCCTGGCTTATTTTGAATCCTTTCCGGCTGATAATGCAAACTCATATAAATCCCCACAATAATAATTATAAGGCCAAGTAGTATTAAAATTCTTCTATTTTTCAAGTTAATCACTCCGGACTAATATGACTTATAAGCCAGCCTTCTTCAGTATCAGTTCAGCAGTCTTCTTCACTCCGCCAGGACCACCTAATTTATTCCTGATCTCCTTTAACTCCATTCTCATATTATTCAGGTGATATGGGTTTTGCAAAAGAGAACGGGCAAGAGCATAGATATCTTCCCCATTAGCCTTTTCCTGTAATAACTCTGGCAAGACCTCTTTCCCGGCAATAATATTAGGCATCCCGATATACTCCGGTTTCACCAGTTTCCTGGCCAGGCGATAAGTAGTAGGACTGACCTTATAGACAATTATCATGGGAGTTCCGATTATAGCTGCCTCCAGGGTAGCAGTCCCTGAAGCCGTAATCAGCAAATCAGCAATTTTCATAACCTCATAATTCCTGTTTTCCACCAGTTTGATTATTAATTCATACCTGGAAGCCAGCTGTGCTACCCGGTCCTGATCAAGATTTCTGGCCAGAGGTAAGACAAATTGGTATTGCTTATCTTCCTTCTGTAACCTTTCTGCTGTCTGCAGCATTGCCGGTAATAAGCTTTCTATCTCCTGGGGACGGCTTCCTGGCAATAAACCGATGGTAGTTTTTTCTGGATCCAGTTCCAGTTCTGCAAAAATCTCCTCTGTATCCTGGTCTATTTTTATTGTATCCAGGAGGGGATGGCCGACAAAAACCACCTCTGCCCCTGCCTCTCTGTATACTTCTGCCTCCATAGGGAAAACCGAAGCTATAGTAGCCCGGTACCTGGCCAGCCATTTGGCCCTCCACCTGCCCCAGATCCAGGCTGAAGGGCTGAAGTAATTAACAGCTGGAATCCCTTTTTTATAGGCAAGCCTGGCCATCAGCATATTAAATTCCGCATTATCCACCAGGAAGAGGGCATCCGGTTTTTCTCTATCAATAACCTTCTTGAGGGTTTTTAAATTAGCCAGGTGGACATTCAGGTTCTTCAAGGCTTCAGTAAAACCAATAGTACTGGTTTCTGTAGGATCAATAAGGATCTCCACCCCTTCTTCCTCCAGGGCAGAAGAACCTATGCCAAAAAACTCAGTCTCTGGTGCCAGTTGCTTAATTTCCCTAACTACCCGGGCCGCATTTATGTCACCTGAGACTTCTCCCGTTACAACCATTATCTTGGCCAAAACCCTCACTCCCCCTTCAAGGCTGCCACTACTATACCATTTTCCTCTGCTCTTTTGAGAAAGTTTTCTTTATCGATAATTAAAGTACTGCCAGCTTCCACTACCAGGCCCCTGGCCTTCACAGCAATAAGGGTATTTAAAGTACCTTCACCAACAACAGGCAGGTCAAAACGGAAATCCTGCCCTGCTTTGGCAACCTTAGCTACCACTACACCGGGGCCAGCCAGTTCTCCACCTCTTGTAATGGCCTGATCAGTCCCCTCTATAGTCTCAACAGCCAGGACTGTTCTATTCTGGACTACTACAGTCTGGCCAATATCCAGCCGCCCTATCTCCCGGGCTATCTTAAAGGCAAATTGCAGATCTGAAAGTAACTGCTCATCAGGTTGCTGGGAACTTAATATACCAGCACTGGCCAATAATTCTTCCAGATAAATACTCTGGGGCAAAACCTGGAGGCCTGCCTGTGTAAATTCATTTACTATACCTGAAAGAATACTATCATTATTTAGATTTTCTAACCCTGCCAGGAGAAGCTGAAATCTCCTGTCCAGTTGAACCCCCTGAAAGAGCATGGTTTTATCAATACTGCCTATCATCACCAGCTCTTCAATCCCGTCTGCCAGCAGGGTCGCTATTAATTCATCCAGCAAACCCACCTTAACAGTCTTGACCTGATCAGCACTTTCTTCCAGTAATGAATTTACCCTTTCCACCAGATTATATACATATACTTCCCTGCCCTTTTCTCTTGCTGCTCTAGCCCAGATCAGGGGCAGGTCGCCTGCTCCGGCCAGTAAAGCTATTCTCTGACTCCTGGTCATTAGCTTACTCCCCTTATCTACAGATACCCCGCTGGGCATTCCGTAAGAATCTTAAAAAGTGCTCAATCTCAGGACTGGTTTCCAGTTCCTGGTCCATTTTTTCTATAGCCTGGGAAATATTTAAATTGGATCTATAAAGGAACTTATAGGCCCTCTTTATTTCCTGTCTCAATTCCGGGGACACTCCATTACGCCGCAGGCCCACTACATTAATACCATTGACCCGGGCCGGATGACCATCTACCAGAATATAGGGTGGTACATCTTTAACAACCTTGGAATGAGCCCCTACCATAGCCATTTTGCCTACCCTGACAAACTGATGAATCCCGGTCAGGCCGGCCAGAACAGCATAATCCTCAATAATAACATGGCCAGCCAGATTAGTGGCATTGGACATGATAATATGGTTGCCCAACTGACAGTCATGGGCAATATGGCAATAAGCCATAATCAGGTTATTGCTACCAATACGGGTCTCCCCTCCACCCTCTTCTGTACCGCGGTGAATAGTAACATTCTCCCTGATAATATTATTATCACCGATAAATAAATAAGTCTCTTCACCTTTAAATTTCATATCCTGTGGTTCCAGTCCTATGGAAGCACCATGGAAGATCTGGTTTCTCTTGCCTATCTTTGTCCAGCCATCAATTACTACATGGGGGCCAATGACAGTCTCTTCCCCTATTTCTACATTGGCCCCAATAATACTGTAAGGACCAATCTCAACCTTTGTTCCGATTTTTGCTCCAGGCTCTACAATGGCAGTTGGGTGAATCCTTGCCATGTGCAGTACCTTGCTTTCCTGTTTTGCTTTCAAGCTTTCCTCCCCTTTCAACTTCATGTCTAGAACTAAAACTAGACCTGGAACTAGATATTATTTAAATAATTAACCCTTATCCTGAATGGCAAACATCAACTCTGCTTCTGCTGCCAGTTCATCTTCTACATAAGCCCTTGCATTGATTTTGGCTATAGTACCCCGGGCTTTCAGCATCTCTACTTCAATCCTCAGCTGGTCACCAGGAACTACTGGCCGGCGGAATCTGGCCTTATCTATACCAGCAAAAAAGGGCAATTTATCCTCCGGATTCTCCAGGTCTTTCATCATCAAAAAGCCACCAACCTGGGCCATGGATTCAATAATTAAAACACCGGGCATAATTGGATGTCCGGGGTAATGTCCCTGAAAAAATTCCTCATTAATAGATACATTTTTTATACCAACTATCCTGCCTTCTCCTATCTCTTCAATACGGTCAACCAGTAAAAAAGGATAACGATGAGGTAATAGATTTTGAATTTGGTTAATATATAACACTACTCTCTCCTCCTATGCTTATTTTTGCTGATGTTTTTCATGGATTTTCCTGGCCAGTTCTACATGCAGGTAGTGGCCTGAACGGACTGCAATAATATGGCCTGCTATAAAGCCATTTAAAAACATATCCCCCACCAGATCCATTATCTTATGCCGGACAAACTCATCACTGAACCTTAAGGGGTTGACAGTTCTATCATCTGCAACCAGGACAGCATTATCCAGGCTGCCTCCCAGGGCCAGGCCCCTTTTGTGGAGAAGTTCCACCTCCCGCTCAAAACCAAAGGTCCGGGCCGGGGCAATTTCCTTTATAAAATCATTAAGGCCTTGCTCATACTCGGCAAACTGGGTCCCAATAACCGGGTGGTCATAAACCAGGGTATAAGAGACCTTAAAACCGTCATAAGGCAGGATTACCAGGTACATGTCCCCTTTTTCCACCCAGAGGGCTTCTTCAACCTTGAGAATCTTCCTCTCTTCTCTTAACTCCTTAACACCTATCTCCTGAATTAACTCAATATAGGGTAAAGCGCTCCCATCAGCAACAGGGGTCTCGGGATTATCCAGTTCTATAATGATATTATCTATATCAGAGGCCCATAAAGCAGCCATAAGATGCTCTATTGTATGAACAGTAATGGCAGGATCTTCCTTCAGGCCAATACTGGTACACCTTCGAGATGAGACAACATTGCCTGGTTCTGCTTTAATCTCTACTTCCTGGCCCAGATCAACCCGGCGAAAAATAACACCACTATTTGCTTCTGCGGGAAGGCATCTCATTTTTACTTCCTTGCCGGTATGAAGTGCTATGCCTGAATATTCCAGTGGTCTGGCGATGGTTTTCTGCAAAGACTGAGCTGCAAACACTTCACCTTCCCTCCTTCCAGTTTCTCTATAATTTTAATTCAATATTTGCTGAAAATCTCCTGCATAAACTAAACCTTTTAATTGTAATTTATAATATTTTTGTACTTTTTACCTATCCATGACGAAGGCTTATTTAAAACCTGCTCCGGAGAACCACTCTCTATAAATTTACCCTGATCCATAAAATATATCCTATCAGCTACCCGGCGGGCAAAGGCTACCTCATGGGTTACAATAATCATGGAGGTATTCTTTCTTTCCCGGGCAATTCTCTCCAGGGTATCCAGTACCTCGTAAACCAGTATTGGGTCAAGAGAGGCAGTTGGTTCATCCAGTAAAACCAGATCTGGCTCCATCACCAGGGCCCTGGCAATTCCCACCCTTTGTTTCTCTCCGCCACTGAGCCTGTCCACCGGGCTATCAGCCAGGTCTTCCAGGCCAACATCCTGGAGAGCCAGAATGGCCTTTTCATAAGCCTCTTCTATAGAATAACCCTTTTTTATTAATCCCAGGGAAACATTTTCTTTCACAGTCAGGCGCTGGATTAAATTAAAGTGTTGAAAGACAAAACCAATCCCCAGTCTTATTTTCTCCATTTCTTCAGCTTTTAGATTATGAATGGGAATATCATTAAAAAATATCTCCCCGGAATCAGGTTCAATTAAACGATTGATACAACGGATAAAAGTGGATTTTCCACAACCGCTGGGGCCCATCACTGCAATAATCTCCCCTGCTTCCAGTTCTAAATTTAACCCATCTATTACTATATCACTGCCATAGGCTTTTTTCAAATTATTTATCTTAAGCATCATATACCTCCCAGGCTTATATAAATCCCTTGCTCCTTATTTAAAAATCATCTTGGGATAGTTCAATAAATAGAGCAGGCCAGGCTTGGCTGCTGGAATAATTATCTCCTGCATGATTTCTGCCGGAGACAGGCCCAGGGCCTTCCCTGCTTCCCATTCCTCCCTGCTGACGGGATTAAGCATCCCAGCCAGCAAAGCAATAATCAGTCCTGTTATCCCCCCAATGAGAAACTCAATGGCAAAATTCAAATAAGGGAAACTAACCCTGCTCAAGAAACAGATCATGCTAAAAATAAAGCCTCCTGCCAAAAAGCCATAACTATAACCCTTCTTATTATTTAATCTCAAAACACTGACTATCAAGCTATGGTCCAGAATCAATAAGAGGACAGTAAAAATAAAGGCAATAAGCATGGAGATAACAGCCTTAACCTGGCGTAGGAGATTCAGGATTTCACTCCGGGGATTAGCCTGTAATACCCCTGCCTCCATTTCCAGATAAGTCACTGCCGGATTAGCAATAATCCCCTTAATTTCCTTCAGTATTTTATCACTATTGTACTTACCCTTAATCAATAGTTGAATCTGGTCCCCAGGGATAACCTCCCCGGCAATATAACTATCGATAAGATTAATTGTTTCTACTATCTCCTCTTCCTTCATATCTGGCAAGGAATTCTGGATATAGGATAACTGTTCCAGAACCAGGGGTAATTGAGCAGTCTGCAACTCCATTAAAATCCCCTGAATAGATCTTAAACTTTCCTGTAAATGGTCGGTATCAAAGACAGTGATTATCTCATCTATCTCGCCGATCAGGGCAATGATTTCTTCCCATTCTGTCCCGCTATTTAAGGTTTCCTCTACCTTTAATAAAGAGGCTATTTTACTCTGCCAGCTGTCAATAGAGACCAGGACGGGGTCCATATCATCCAGCCTGGCTGCTACCAGATCATAATTATTATCCAGGGCAGTCGACAATTGGAGGAAAACTTCTTTCAAATCCTCCAGCTGTTCATAAATACTATTACTCCGGGGCACATATATTAATCTTTCTTCTATTAAACCGGCACCCTCTCGCAGACGGTTACTGGTCTGAATTAAGTCCCTCTGTATATCACTTATATCCCCAACATTACTTTTTAAATCCCCCAGTATTGCCAGTAAATCCTGGAGAAAACTCGAAAGCTCCTGTTCCTGCCACTCAGCCAGGGACTTACTTAATTTCCCGCTGAGTTCTTCTACCTGGCCCAGCCCCTGATTAATATTGGCCAGATTATCATCCAGCCTGTCACTATATTCTATTAACTGTTCGCTCTGGCCAATAAAGTTATTTAAAACCGGTACTATCTCATCCAGCCTGCTCAGGGTAAGGGCCAGATCTTCCCTGGGATTATGGATCAGGCCAGTACCCAATTTCTCCCGTTCATTTCCCCGACTATCAGTGGAAAAAACCTCCAGGGGTTCTGGAGAAATATTGCCAATATCCCCCTGTTGGATGATAGCAGTAATCTTCTCCTCCTCTTTATCAATGACCTTAAGTTCCAGGTAACTACCCTCTCCTGTCCTGGCCAATAATCTGCTATTTACCGAAATACTATCAGCCAGGTCCGGCTTTTCAATGATCACCTTGCTGGCATAGGAGAGTAGAAAATTCTTCATCTGCTGTAAACTGGTCAACATTGAGACCTGTCCTGTCTTGTTGTTCTCGGTTACACTGACCAGTTCTTCCAGCTCTCCCTTTAATAGATTAATAATCTCTTCTTCTTTTTCCAGCAAATCCCCGGGATTCTGGTTTAAGGGATACCTGATCTCCAGAAGCCGGTATTGGCCAAGGACTCTTTCTATACTGTCTTTAACCCGGGCTATTAATTCCGGACTCTGGACAATAATATCAAAACCATCACTGGTAGGGTATAAAAAATTTATCCCCTCTATCGCTTCCAGCAGTGGCCGCAGATAAGACCGGCTTTTACCCCTGAATCCCCTTACGGATAAACGGGGCTCAGTCATAATAGTCCTACTGCTTAAACCAGGAATATCGGCAAAATATTTGCCCAGGTTAACATAAACCCTTTCATTTTTAAACTCCTCCGGGATTTTTAATAAATAAGTACTAATCCCTACTAAATCAGGCCCCTTCTTCAGCCGGGCACCAGGCAAGGTCTCTCCAGCCACCTTCCTGATCTGCTCAAGAGCCAGTTCTTCCTGATCACTGCTGATTGTAAACAGGAGATCATACTCACCATAATCCCCGATAATACCACTGACTATATCAGCAAAGTAGTTATCAGCTAAATAAGCTCCAATCAGTACTAAAACAGTACCCAGGAGAATGGAGCTTATCAATAAAAATACTATATCTTTTTTAAAATTAGTCCTCCAGAGAAACATACCTCATTCACTCCCATCCTGTGCCTATTATACCACCGGGTGGAAGTGCTGTAAATGTTAACCATTATGCAATATCTGGGTTGGCAGGAATTGTTTTCATAAATTTAGGCCTGGAAGTTTTATTCAGCTGCAAGATCCACCTCCAGCTCTACATTCCCTTCTGCTACAAATTCCTCTGTTTTCAGATAAAAAATAGCCCGCTCACTTTTTACCCAGTCACCATTATCCTCTTCAATATAAACATCTTTAATTAACTCCAGGGTCTCTTCCTCTTCATTATAGAAGACTGTTTCCCCCTTCAGTATTCTGCCTTTATAATTAATCACTACCCCCTGCCTGGCCTGAAAGGAATTGTTTTCCTTAAAAAGTTCCAGGAAAGTACTGGTCAGATTAAAATCTCCCTCTTCCAGTATCTGCAACATCTTTACCTCTTCCCGGAAAACATAGCGGTCAGTCTCCAGAAAGGCCTCCATCTTCTCACAGGAGATTTGGCCCTTATCGTGACTTAATTGGACTCCCCCGCTGATTTCCGCCCTTTTCTCCCGTTCAAAATAAAGGAGTTTTTCCCCCTGGACTTCTACATCTCCTTTAATGAGTGTAACACCCTCACTGCCTTCTATCCTGCCATCTGTGCTATTCAATCTACCGGTTCTTATTATCAAGGGGTTCTTCCCCTTACTTTCTCCCTCAAGACCTGTCTCCCCTAATAAAACGGTGGTCCAGAGCAAGAAAAACAGTGTCAGTAAAAGGATTATACTGAAAGACTTTTTCATTTACCCTCCTCCTTAAGATCCAGAATTACTCTTTCCCCAGCAGTTCATCCAGTCCCAGGTCAAAGATAAAGTCATTATCCCGACTCCGGCCTAGAGAGAAAGATTGCCCGGGAAATAGGTTTATATTATATTCCAGGGAATATTCCTGTTTGACATAATCATAACGGAAGGTCAGGGAACGGCAATGGAAAACCTTCCGGAGAGCCAGATTGGCAGTTCTAAGTTCATTGTAGCGGTAATCATAACGACTGTTCAGTTCAAGATACCATTCATCCTCCAGGTCAAAGATTAACTGATTATCCAGTTCCTTGACCATCTTATTATTCAAATCATAGCGTAAGCCAGTATTAATCTCCCAGGGCTCTGCCTTATATTTGTTGGTCAGGACAAAATCTCCAAAAGTATTCTCCAGGGGGTTATAGGAAGTACCTATATTCAGATTCCAGTTTTCCCTGATCTGCCACCTTAAAGTAGCTGTAATAGGTAAATACCTCAGATTATAGATATCATAGCCGGAAGCCAAGTTTATATATAAGCCCCCCCTATTGTATCTTAAATAAGTATCTACCCTCTCCCTGATGGTAGAATCAAAGGTAAAGGGACTATCACCCCAGTAATCCCGATAAGTATATTTGGTATTCCAGCTAAGTCCCGGATATAGGGGCACCTGGAGGTTATGGGAGGCACTATAATTAACCTGATAGGGGAGGCCAAAGATACTGTATTCCTCTTCCCTGTATTCCCCATAAAAATTATTTTCTCTTTTATCTTCAAGTATCCTGTAAATACTGCCACTTAAATTCTGCTCGGTAGTAAAGCTGCTATTCTTATATAAAGGCCAGGTCCTCCGATAATTTATACCAGCCTGGCTGCGTAAGCCCTCAACCCTGGCCCGGTCCTCATAATATCTGCCACTTTTAAAATCAAAACTCCAGGGCCCTGCCGGCCTGTAATTTAAGGAAAACTCCGGCAAACGGTAATAACTGACCTGGTCCTCTTCCTCCGCCTCAGTAAAGGTCGGGGCCCTCCGCTCCAGGGTAATCCTATAATCCAGCCGGCCCAGATTCCTGGCCAGATAGGTGGAACCTCCCCAGCGCTGTTTCAAAGGCTCCTCGGGTTTATAACGGTAATCCCGGTAAAGGTCCAGGTGGTAACGCCACTTGCCGGGCAAATTCTTATCAAAGATCAAGTCAAAATCCAGATCCTTATTATCTTTATGGTCTGATTCATAATAATCCCTGCTGAGAAAATAAGAACGTAAATCCAGTGACCAGGTATCAGCCCTGTTCGTCAGATTAACCCTGCCATTGGTATAAGAATAATCATCATAGTTGATATACCTGATAAAGGTATCTGTCTCCCACTGGCTTTTATTATTATCTATCCGCAGCTCTCCCTGCCAGTTAAATAAACCCGGTATGTCTGTCCTGTTCTCCTGGCCGTATAAATAGAGATAGCCCTTTAAATCCTTTTCATAAAGGAAATGCTGTTTGAAACCACCGGCCAGGCCGGAAATGGTATAATAATCAAGATATAATTCTCCAGGCAGCTGGTCCTGATACCAGTAACGGTAAGTAGCCTTGAGAAACCAGCCCCGGCTGGCACTATAGCCAGGTTCAAGAATCAGATTCTGTTCCCTTTCCTTTAAGGAAATATAGAGATAGGGAGTATAGAAAAGGGGTAATTTGCCATTTAATTCACGAAAGACCACATGTTTGGCAATTAAATAATCACCTGGATAGATTATAACCTCCTTAGCATCCAGGTAATAATGAGGCTTATCCAGGTCACAACCAGTCAGTTTTCCTCCATCAATATTAATCTCATCCACCCGGTAATGGGCCTCCTCTGTCCCATCAGCCATCATAACCTTAATGGTTTCAGCCTGGATATGATAAAGGCCATACTGGCCCAGGATCTCTCCACTAAGTTCATAGCAGGCCTTTTCATGGTCATAGGTTAATCTATCAGCACTGTAAATATTAAAGGTCTCTGCCTCTACACTAAGGCTAAAAGAAATTAAAAGGTAAAAAACCAGCAGGAAAGGCATAAACCTGTAAAGCCTGTCTAGCCAGTTTTGCCATTTCTCCCTTCCCAGCAGTAAGATAAGACCTATTAGTCCAAAGATTATATTGGGCAACCAGGCGGCCAATAAGGGATCCAGTTTGCCATTTTTGCCAAAGGATTGGGAAATGGAGAGGATCAGGTAATATAAAAAGACAATAACAATGGTAAAAACAATGCTTACAGAACGGCTGTCCTTGCTGCTTAGACTCAGTGGAGTCCCAATCAGGATAAAAATCAAGGCCGAAAGAGGGGTAGTCAGTTTTAAATGATAATCAATCAGGAGACTATCTACATTTATGCCACTCCGTTGAAAGAGATCAATTTCTTTTTTTAACCTCTTTCTATTCATCTCGGCAGTAGTCCTCTGCTCACCATAAAAATTCTCCACTTCACTGGCAATCTCATATTCCATGGTATCAAAAAGCAGGGCCTGGTAGAGTTCACCTTCTTCATTATATTTGTGAATAATCCCCCCTTCCAGGCGCCATTTATTCCCCAGGATCCTGGCAGACCGGGCAGTAATAATTACTGGATAGTCCTCATCTACAGGCAGCTCATAGACTATTATCCTTTCCAGGAGCCCCTCCTCCTGCTTATATTTATTAACAAAAAACAACCTTCCTTCCGGCCCCTTGAAAAAAACATTATCCTGGACATCAGGCAAAGGTTGTTTTAAGATATTAATCCGGATAATATTCTGGGCTTCATGGTGGGTCCAGGGTACTATTTCCTCATTTATATAATAGGTAAGGCCACTGATGACTATACCCAGTATTATTAAAGGCAGGATTAGCCTGTAGAGGCTGATCCCTCCCAGGCGTAAAGCAGTAAATTCATTTTCCCGGTTTAACCTGGACATACCATAGAGGGTAGCGAACAAAATAGCAATGGGAAAAGACTGTACAATAATATAGGGTAACTGATAAAAGAGGAGTTTCAGCACCACATTTATAGGGATATCCTTGACAATAATCAAATCTGTGAGCTGAAACAAAAAACTGCTCAATCCGATAACTGTTACTATGGCTACCCCGGCCAGATATGGAAGCAAGACCTCTTTCATGATGTAGATATCTATTATCCTGTTTCGCCAAAATCTATACATAGAGCCAATACCCCTTGTCAGATAATAAGCATTTCTATAATTCCTTCTCTTTCTACACATTATTTATTATTCTACCAAGATTAAATAATACCTGCAAAAAAAGAAACTTCCATCATCTACCTAAAGGATTTTGCCCTTAGAAAGTTAATTTAAAATATAAATATAAATTGAGAAAAAGGGAAAATGAAAGCAGGTATGATTATGTATAAAATAATGAAAAAATCCAGCATTATTATTCTGGCCCTATTATCGGTCTCATTGCTTTTGACAGGTTGTAGTAATGATAGTACAAGGCAGGAACTCTTCCAGATCAAAGGCAGGGTAGAACTGTCCACATTACCTGCAGTAATGGCAGTACAGGACCTTAGGCCAAGGCATCCTGGCCAGCCAGACCAAAGAGAAAAACTGGCCATTAATTCTGTAGAAGAAAACCTCTTCACCCTTCCACTGGAAGCAGTTCAAATAAAGGCAAGGGAATATATTGTAAAATTTAATCAGGATATTGATAGGGCTTATCTCCAGAAGGAGATTTTAAAGGGAAAGGGCCAAATACTTAACAGGCTTAGAGATAATATCTATAAAATCAGCCTGGATGATGAAAACAGGGATATAATCAAGAAATTGGAGGAAAACCCCCTGGTTTCCTATATAGAACCAGAGTATCTGGTACATATACAGCATATCCCCAATGATCCTGGTTATGCCAAACAATGGAATCTAAAACTCCTCAATCTGGAGACAGTCTGGCAGAACTGGTCAGGCAGTAAAGATACAATAGTGGCAGTAATTGATACAGGCATCCTCCCTGGCCATCCAGACCTGGCTGGCAATATCATACCCGGTTATGATTTTATCGATGATGACAATGACCCTACAGATACCAATAAGGAATTTAGCCATGGCACCCATGTTGCCGGTATTATCGGGGCTATGACCAATAACCAGCAAGGGATAGCGGGTATAAACTGGCAGGTCAGTATTATGCCCATCCGGGTTATTGGAAAAGAAGGAACAGGAGATTATAGTGCCCTCATCGCCGGCATCTATTGGGCTGTAGACAATGGAGCTAATGTAATCAACCTGAGCCTGGCTGGTTCCATGGATACCATCGCCCTGAGGGAGGCCATACAATATGCTGTCCAGCACCAGGTAACAGTAGTTGCTGCTGCCGGTAATAATGGTAGTAGTCCCATCCTCTACCCGGCAAGATATCCAGAAGTTATCAGTGTTGGAGCTGTTGGACCTACCAGGGAAAGGGCCTATTACTCCAATTATGGTCCAGAACTGGACCTGGTGGCACCGGGAGGAGATAGTAGTATCCTTACAGAAGAATATAATACTATCCTCAGTACCGCCGGCTACATGGACAATAATACAGCTGTATATCAATATACCTGGGCCCAGGGTACCTCCATGGCTGCCCCCCATGTTTCTGCTTCAGTAGCCCTCCTCTATAGTGCCGGAATTACTGATCCAGTGGAGATACAGAGGCTTCTAAGGGAAACAGCTGATGATCTGGGCAGCCCCGGACCAGATAGTTTTTACGGAGCAGGCCTGCTCAATATAAAAAGGGCCCTGGCATACACTGGCTGGTATGAGGATGATACCAGTATACTGGTCCAGGCTATTAATAAAACAAGTGGGGAAAAGAAATCCGTCTTTGTAGATCCGGTCAAAAGAAACTTCACCCTGACCCTGGCCAGAGGGCCCTGGACAATAAAAGCCAGTTATGAAAACGAAACTGGCCAATACTCTGGAGAAATAGATATCCTGGTTCCTGCTGATAAGGAGATAGTAATAAAAATCCATTAAATATAAAAAGAAAGCCGCCCAGTTGAAAGAACCCTTCAAATGGCGGCTTTTTTCTTCAGATAAAACCTTAAGATTATTTTACAGGCCTTAATAGGAACAGGCCAATTAGAAACTTATCTTTATACTGGCAGGCCTGAACCCTAGAAAAGGTAACCTATGCCCAGCCTTACCTCTTTTAAGTCTACAAAACCAAGATCCACCTTCATATTTTCCTGTAAATTCATCTGTACTCCAAAACTGACTTTACTATTCTTATATTCCCCTTTCAGATTAACAATGGGCAAAGAAGGCCTGGAACTGGTATTAATGGAAACCGGGTTTAAAATCTTATTAAAACCAATAAAGAGTCCAGCAGTACTGGCATCGGAAAAACCGATATGAGCCCGGAAACCCAGGCCTAAATCCTTGCTGGCCACAAGGTACAAATCCTCTTTCTGCAAACCTATAGCCACTGCAGGTTGTTCTGCTCCTTCCTGTACAAGGATTAATTTAGCCAGTATACCTGGCTCTGTATAATTATGGCCAAACTCTACAATCCCTCCCAGAGCCAGGGAAGGACTTACATTATATAGGCCGGAAACCTGCCGGTGGGTAGAACCAAGAAGCTCACCAGAAATAAAGCCTTTGCCCCCTACCAAATCAGCTGTAGGGACCTCTACCAATTTATCCAGGGCTAAAACATTTATATTAATAAGTAATAAGAACAATAAGCCTAAAATAATTATATTCCTTTTCATTCTTCCTCTTTCTCCTCCAATCGCCTGATTTTTTCCTCCAGTTCCTTTATTTTTTTCATCAGGTCAGGCAATTTCCGGATAGCTGCCTGTTCCCTGAGGGCCGCCTTATGATCATGGGCAGGACGGCCAGAATAAAAAACCCCGGCAGGTACATCTTTAGTAACAACACTATCACTGGCTATAACAGCCTGGTCTCCAATCCTGATATGCCCCACTACTCCTGTTTTACCAGCCAGGATAACTCTTTTACCTACTTCTGTACTGCCGGCTATTCCAACCTGGGCAATAATTAAACAATCCGGGCCAATCTTTACATTATGGGCAATCTGTACCAGGTTATCTATCTTGCTTCCTGCCCCAATTACCGTTGGCCCACTGGCCCCCCTATCAATAGATACATTGGAACCAATCTCCACATTATCCTCTATAATCACATTACCCAGTTGAGGTATCTTATGATGGCCATCTGCAACACTGACAAAACCATAGCCATCAGAACCAATTACTGTACCGGCATGAATAATAACATTGGAACCAATCACACTATCATACTCTACTACCACATTAGGATGAAGTACTGTATTATCACCTATCCGGCTGCCTTTACCTATAAAAACCCCTGGAGCCAGGGCAACATTATCTCCTATAACCACATCTTCTTCCACAACAACATGGGCATGGATGGAGACATTCTTACCGATTCTGGCTTTGGGCGAGATAACAGCAGTAGGGTGTATGCCAGGGTCATAAAAGACAGCAGGAGCAAACAGGGCCGCCACCCGGGCATAGGCCAGGCGGGGATTTTTTACAGCTATAATGGTCTTCCTGCTCTCACTGATATTTTCCGGCACAATAATAGCAGCAGCCCGGGATTTCTCTGCCTCAGCCAGATATTTTTTATCCTCAGCAAAGGTCAGGTCTTCTTCCTTGCTCTCTGCCACTCCAGCAATACCCTTTATTTTTAAGTCCGGATCACCAATTACCCTTCCCCTTATTAATTCCGCCAATTCCCCCACAGTATAAAAGGAGCGGTCATTAGCCATTATTGGATTCTCCTTTTTCTTTAAAATTCTCATCCAATTTTTCGCTTACCTTATCTGTTATATCCTCTCCACCATAGTAAGCGCTTTCCCTATATAAGACAATGCTGATTCCTTCCTCTTCTACCACTTCTCTGATGGCCTGGTTTAATTCTTCATTCAAGTTGTTTTCCAGTCTCTGTTTATGATCCAGATATTCCTGGGAAATCAGGTCCAGCTCTTCTTGCCCTTCTTCAGGAGAAAGCTCTGCTTCCTTCTTCAGATACTCTGCTTCCAGTCTTTGCCCTATATTCAGCAACTCTGTCTGCAATTGTTGAGCTCTTTCACTATTCTGTAAAAGGGCATCTATATCCAGTAAGGCTATCTTCCCTGTCTTCTCTTTACTACAGCCTGCCAGGGCCAGGATTATTACAACTATCAATAAGATATAGAAAGAAAACTTTTTCATTTAATACCTCACTTCCTTTTCCAGTATCGAAAGCTCTGCTTCCAGACTAAAATACTCCTGGGAAATATCCTGAATCAGGGCTTCCAGGGTAGCCAATTCCTGCCTGCTGAAAGAGCGAATCTCCTCTACCTTTTTCTCTATCTCCTCTGCCATCTCTTTCTCCTGTTCTTCCAGATAAGACCAGACTAGCTGCTGGTTTTTGGCCTTTTCCTCCTCCAGCTCCTTTTTTATACTATTTTCCAGTTGTTTTTGATAAGCAGCCAATTCCTCATTATATTCTGCTTCCAGTTCCCCTATTCTATTCTCCATTTCCTCTTGCAGAAGAAGCTCTTTTTCCTGGAAAGCCAGATTATACTCTTCTTCCAGCCTCTTAATTTCCTCCAGGTACCTTTCTCTTTCTTCAGCAGGTAAATCCAGTAAGTTTAATTTCAGGTCATAATTGAGTTTGGCCAGATAAAAATCCTTGACCATATCCTCTCTATAGGTAGCCAATTCTGCCAGGAAATTTTCTTCCAGTTTTCTAACTTGCTCCTGAAGTTTTTCTGTATACAATTCTTTCTTGACCAGGACCTGTTCTAAATACTCCTCTTCCTTAGTTTGCACAAATTCCTGGTATTGGCCCTCCAATTTCTCCTGGAAATTTTTCAATTCTTCCTGATATTCTGTCCTGATTTTCTCCACCTGGATTAGAATATATTCTTCTATCTCCTGCCTTCTGGCAGCCAGCAGATCCCTCTTTTCCTTTAACAGGCTTTCCTGGTAAGCCAACTCAAGCCTTTTCTCTTCCAGGTATTGGTGTATAGTCTCCCCTTTTTTCCTGATTAAGCTATTTTCTTCAATTTTTCCCATATTTATAGCAGGGGTATCTGGTACTACTACACTCTGTGAGTTAATATAGAGAAAACCCAGAGCACCAAAAATAATAAGCAATATAAGTGTTAGCAATAACCTGGGAATAACCCTCATACCAGACACCCTCCCTATCTTTGTCTTTTACAGATCCTATCCTTCATTATTTTCTTGAACAGCTAAGTCATCAAGTTCTCCATTTTCCGTTTCCGCTCCGAATCCAGCAGATCCTTCATTATTTTCTTGAACAGCTAAGTCATCAAGGCTGGCTGCTGCTTCTCCGCCAGGGTTTTCTTCTCTATTAGCACTTTCTTGCCCGGGATCATTTTCCTTATATTTCTCTTCAATATAATTAATCACTTCTTCAGTCAGGTCAATTCCGCCATAGATTACATTGTTCTTATCCAGTACCATTTTTAACTCTTTTTGCCCGGCCAGTTCTGCAATCTCTTTTCTAATTTTGTCGATAATATTCTGGACTAATTCCCGTTCTCTTTGAGTCAATCTGGTCTGATATTGTTCCAGCAACTCCTGTTGCTCATTTTTTGCCAGGCCTTTGGCTTTTTCCTCTAACTCTGCCTGCATGGCCTGGGCCAGCTGGTTTAATTCCTCTTCTGCTTCAACCTTTTCTGGATGATAATTAAAGATAACCCAGAGGTCTACATAGGCAATCCGACCAGCCATATCTGACCCAAGGACAGATTCTACCGGGCTTAAAAGAAAGAATAAGCCAGTAATTAATGCCAGCATTATCACCACTACTACTGATTTAGAACTTAATAACTTCATATTTTCCCCCTTAAATTTTCTCACTATCACCATTAGAAAGTATGGCCAATGCTAAAATGAGGTTGGCCCCCACCATCTTCATTAAAGCCATAATCCAGCCTTAACTGCCCGATGGGAGTATTCATTCTAAGACCAGCACCGATGGAATATCTAAGATCTCCCAGGTCAATACTTTCTTCTTTTTCCCAGACATTTCCGGCATCAGCAAAAACCACAGCAGTAAAATTATCAGCAATAGGAAGGCGGTATTCCAGATTTAAGAGGAGGAGAGAATCACCATAAAAGGCTCCATACTCATAACCCCTCAGGCTCTGGGAACCACCCAGGGTGTATTTCTCCAGTTGAGGCAGCTCACCTTCTCCCTTGCCTGCCTTTAAGCGTAAAGCCCAGGCATGGTTGCTCTTAAATCCTGGATAAAACCTTCTCATATCCATATTATACTTAACAAAATTCTCAGTTCCTCCCAGGAAATTTCCAGCATATTCTATAGAAAATATATCTATTGCTCCACCAGTAGGATTAAAGGGGTGATTAGTAGTATCTCTATCTACCTGAAAAGTTAAACTGCGCAGTGCCTTTTTTTCTATCTCCTTATCTGCCAGCCACTCCCTTTCTGTATCTTCTGCTTTAAAGGTTATTTGACCATCCCATTCATTGATTAGATTATGGCCTAAAAGGAGGTTACCACCTCGCCGGTTTAAACTATATTCTCTATCTTCTAGTTTTCCCGTTGAAGTCCGGTCATAAAGGCCGATACCAAAGGAAGTCCTGGTACCCAGCAACCAGGGTTCATAAAAATTAATTGAGTAATTGGTTACACCCCCAAACTGCCATTGGAAGCCCAGGGTCTGGCCATTACCCAGCAGGTTCCTTTCCTGGATATCAATATAACCTAACCAACCATCCTTGGTACTATAGGTAACCCCTACTGACAGTAGGCCGGTTTTGGCTTCTGCTACCTCAATGATGATATTAGCAGTATTCTCCAGGATACTAACCCTTTCCAGTTGTGGGTTAAACTCGGCAAAGAGATTCAACCTGACCAGGTTCTGGAAGGAATTCTGCAGGACATTCATATTTAATACATCCCCAGGTTTAAATTCCAATTGCCGCAGGATAACAAAATCTTTGGTTTTCTCATTCCCCTTCAGGATAATATCATTAATATAACCTTCATTAAACCTGACTGTAAGTATACCATCATCTGAAATATGCAAATCAGTTAACATGGCCAGGATATAGCCGGCCTCCTGATATGCCTGCTCTATCTCTCTTCTGCCTTGCAAAAGGGTATTATGATTCAATACTTCACCTTTTTGGACTCCCAATAAAGATAAAATCTCTTCTTCGGAAAAAGACTCTACTCCTTCTATCAGTATATCCTTTATGACAGGATATTCAACAAGCTCAAAAATAGCCTTTAAACCACCCAGGTAAACCTCAAAAGAAACACTGGCATCCTGAAAATAACCTAGATCATAGATCCTTTGTAAATCTGCCTTTATTACCTCTTCATCCAGAGGTTTCCCTATTTCTGTCTCCAGGAGAGTCAGGATCTCTTCAGTACTAACCCGCTGGTTTCCCTCCAGCTCCAGGGCAGTTATTATATGGAAACCTTCATTTGCCAGTACCACACTATTGATTAGTAGAATAAGAAACAAAGAAACTAAAAATATCCTCCCTGCCTTTTTCAATCTCTAACGCCTCCCATATTATTTTCTTCCATTAAATTAATATTAATCCATTCTGGATTTCTTTCTCTCCACCCCTCATAATTTTCTCCCTGTAACCAATTCCCATAAATCAGCTTTAATTCTGTCCCTTCTTTCCTGGCCAGAATATTATCCCGATAACTGGAAAAACCAAGGGCAAAAAGCAAGATAATTACCAATAAGAAGGGAATAAATCCTTTTTTGAACCAGAAAGCCCCTGGAAGTGGCTTTTTACGGGAAAAATAACTGTCCTCCCAGGCCTTGCGTACTTCTGCTTCAGCCAGTGACAGGTAGACCTCTCCTTCCACTATACTGCCTCTTTGAATCCTTTCTTCCGCCCTTGCTAACCAATCCCGGGCAAAGGCAATATGCTTGAGCACTCTTTTCACACTAAGTTTCTCACCTCTTCCCTTTACCCTGACCCTCTTCTTCACATCTCCTCTATTTAATATCTACAGGAGCAGTGAAAAAGTGACTCCTGTAAAAGCGGCTATTTCAATGATATTTGGCCTTTAATTCTGTTTATAAGGCAGATAAGCCTCAATTTTACTATTTTGCTCCTTTTATCAACCTTCTTTTATCAACTTAGCCAGTTTGCCCCGGATACGCCTGATGGCTTTTTTCTGTAATCTATATAAATAGGAAAGACTGATACCCAACTCCCGGGCCAGAAGACTGGCGTTTTTGTCAGCCAGATAAATCCCCTCAATAATAGCCCTTTCCTTAAGGGGTATTTCCTCCAGCACAGCTTTAACCCGATCAAACAAACACCTTAATTCTACTTCCCTTTCCAGATAATCATGGGAAACCTGTTTGATCTCCAGTAAAGGCCTGATTCCTTCCTGCAAATAATCCAGAATCCGGCCCCGTATATGGTAGCTGGCAAAAGTGGCAAATTTAACACCCCGTTCCGGATCATAGGAATCCACTGCCTTAATCAGGCCAAGATTAGCCTCCTGAATCAGGTCCATCAGCACTTCCTCTCTACCGGCATATTGCCTTACTATTTTATAGACAAGGGGCTGATAGGCTTTAATCAATTCCTGCCGGGCTTCCAGAGACTCTTCTTTTTTATACAGCTCCCATAATTCCTGCTCTTCTGCCGGATTCAGGAGCCTGAATTTACAGATCTCTTTAAAATATAAATCCATAACCATGACCTTCCTAATCTAAAACTCATATTTTGTTTCTAAACTAAAGGAATATTCACCTTCACCCTGCCAACTACCTTCCAGAATCATATTTTCATCAAGGAAATATTGTAATTTTAATTCCTTGCCATAATCACCGTAGGGGAGCCTCTCTTCATTACCGATTATATTTACATATTCCAGATAAAGCCGGTCATTAAGCCTTTTTCCAAGATAAAGGGAAAGCTGGTTGGCCCAGAGCCAGTTATAGGTATCTAATTCAAACCTATCCAGCTCAAAAACCTTCCGCAGGCTTTCCTGTACATCAGTAATAAAATCTAATTGAATCTGGTTATGGAGCCAGCGGAAAAACTCCCTGTAAACTACATCCCCCAGGTTACCAGAAACAAATTCCCCCAAACCACCCTTACTGGTCAAAATAGTCAGGATCTCCTCTTCACTCAAGGGGGGAGCAGAGGTAAAGGTAGCAATCATATTATTGGCTTTTCCATTTAACTGGACATTGATTCTGGCACCACCGACATTTGTCCAGGCATTTATATTCACCTGGGGAATATATCTGTCCTTTTCTACAAAGGATTGTTCAAATTTAGCCCTCCCATTTTGCAGGAAAAACTTATTATTATAAAAATCAAAGGTCCCCTGACTACTATAGAGTTCACCAAGGAGAGCCAGTTGGCCACTGGTATTCTGGACCTTTAGCTGGCCTTCCTGGATCAAAACATTGATATTATTATTAAGCAAATAGACATCCTCTCCAGGATAGAGTACCAGGTCATATTTCCAGTTACCTATCCCTCCCATTACTGGCCATTCAAAGGGTAAACCTACATTTAAATTATGGGTCAGGAGTTCTGCTTCGATCATAGGTTCCCTGAAGGGGCCTCTTAATAAGCCTGTAAGATCAAAATATCCCTCTACAGAACCATGGGCAAAAGGCAGATTCTGTCCCTTTAATATTAAGTCCAGATTATTGTCCCTGGCAAAGGGATTGATAATACCTTCTATTTCTACCTGCCCATTGCCGTAGTTTCCTTTTATCTTTTTCAGGCTAATATCTTCTCCCTGAAAATGCACAAAACCATTTAAATGTCTAAAATTTTCCGGTAAACGCAGGTCCAGTTCTCCCTCTTTAAGATATAAAAGCCCCTTTATCTCTAAATCTGATCCGGTAAGGGCCAGATCCAGTTCAAGGTCACCTGTTAGAAGGCCGGCCATATAAGGGAAAGATGAGTCCAATACAGAAAGCAATTCCAGAGGGAAACTTTGTAATTCCATATTGGCCCTGGCCCTTCCCCCTTCTCTTAGATCAATTATACCTGCCAATTGCAGGGTTTGTCCCCTGGAAATATTTAATAATTGCTGGATAGACAGCAGGCCTCCCTCCTTGACCTCCAGGCTGCCCTCAATACCCTCTATCTCCATTCCTTCAATTAAGATATTCTCCAGGCAGGTATTCAGGAAGGCCTGAATATTATTCAGGTCTCCCTTCAGATCTCCTTCCAGGGCCAGTTGGCCCCTTATGTTTGCATCAATATATTTCTCCAGAAACTTATCTATAACTATCTCCTCACCCAGAACGTGGATATCCAGGTCAGGAAAAAGGTTGCCCCTGAAGAATATCCTGCTATCCTCTTTCTCCAGGTTGATCAATTGAAAATCCAGCCAGGCTGTTAAATCTTCTAAATTTCCCCTGAGGTATCCATCACCACTGATATAATAATCTGCCAGGAAAGCTTCTTCCAGAGCAGGAGGCAGTTCCAGAAAGAACAGATCAGAAATCCGGCCATGGTCTGTATTGGCACTGAGTTCCAGATAAGGTTCCAGTAGAAAATCCTTAATCTTTCCTCTAAGCCTGTATTCCTGGTCACCATTTTGCCAGACAATATTCTCCAGGGCAAGATCCCCGGCATAATAATAAAAACTACCCTGGACCAGGCCCAGAGCTTCCCTCTGGTAGCTCAAACTGTGAATATCCAGGCTCCCGGAAAGAGCCGGTTCCAGGAAAGAACCGCTGAGCCTTCCCTCTATATTTATTTTCCCTTCCAGGTTTTCCTTCAAAGGCTTACCAAATAAATCTGTCAGGGACAAATCCTCCAGCTTATAATCCAGGGCAAACCTGTCTCCAGAGATAATACCTCCAGCCCACATGTTGGCTTCAGCCTGCTTCAGCAGAAACTCTTCCAGTAAAAATTTATCTCTCTCTTTCTTTAACTTAAAGGCCAGCTGATCAATAAAAAGCTCCTGATTACTAATATAAAGACTGGTATTCCGGGATTTCCCCTGAATCATTATTTCCGCCTGTTCCAGGGGCCCCTTAATAGTCAAAACTGTTTCCAGGCTGCCATTTAAGGGAAGCCGGCCCAATTCTCCTCCGGCCAGATTCAAAATAGTTTTTAGATCCAGGCCAATAGAAGAAATACTGGCATCGATAAGGGGTTTGCCAGACAAGAGGTCTATCCTGGCCATACCCTGAATAAGATTGTCACTATAATTAAGGGCTATCTCCTCCAGGCAGATTTCTCCCTGGCTGTAATTTAAGCTTGCTGCCAGATTATCATAATGTATTCCATAGATTAAACCTTCTTCACTATAGAGAGATAAAGCTACTATAGGTGATAGGATGGTCCCCTTCACTGAACCATTAAGCCTGAGCTTTCCCTTCAAATCCGGATCAGGCTCAATTTTCAACCCGGATTCATTCATCAGGCCAGCCAGATTCAGGGAATCACCAGCAAAGTTCAGGTTTAAATCCCCATCCCTAAGCAGGCCCAGTTCTCCACTAAAGGCCAATTTACCCCACTGGCCCAATAATTCCCCTTCCTGCAAGAGCAGCCTCTGGCCAGTTAAATAAAAATTGCTGTTTATATGATTAAAATTATAGTCTGCAAAAGATAAAGATAAGCCTGGCTCCACTAATTCCAGTTTGCCGGAAGCCAGTAGATTTTCAAAGGCCAGGCCATGGCCAAGGAAATTAACCATAATATTCAGTTTCCCTCCTATTGCCAGCCCAGGTATAGGCAAGAGGGGAGTACTGCCACTGGCCTCTAAATCCTGCAAGAGGGCAAGATCCAGGTAATGTCCTTCCAGATTAAAACTATAATTATCATTTCTATTATAAATACCGTTTATGCTTAATTGTCCCGTATCTCCCAGGATAAAATTGAGTTTATCCAGATAGAGATTACCCTGATTATAACGTGCTTTTCCTACCAGGTTTTCCAGCTTAATATTATTAATACTACCTTCAGCCATGGATAAATCGAGATTTATAGCCATATTGGCAGGAAATCCAGCCAGGGAAATATCCAGGGCTACCATACCATCAAGGGATAGATACTCTGGCCAAAAATCAATTTCCTTTAGCTGAAATTGATTGGACTTTAAATTAGCAAAGACTTCCATCTCCTCGCCAAAGAGATCATCAACCCACCCACTTAATTTAAGGGGATTCCCATTCAGGAAAAACTCGATTCCCTCTGTATAAAGTACCCCTCCGGTGGAATCAAAGCTGAGGGTGCCAGAAAGATTTTCCAGGTTTAGCCTTTCCTCTCTTCCCTCCTGCCAAAAAGAAAACTCCCCCCGGGTATCTTTGAAAACAAAGCTGCTATTATAACTTTCCACCAGGTCCTTATTGCCAGAGACAAAGAGTAGTGGCTTCACATCCCCCTCCAGCTTGTCTATAGCAAGGGGCAGAAGAGCAAAATCCAGCCCTCCTGGATAGGGAGCCAAGTCAGTAAGGGCAAGATAATCACTCTCCAGGACAGCCTGCCATTGCCCACTGGCCAGGGAAAAGGTCAAGTCCAGATTATCTAGCTCCAGATCTTCCAGCTGGAATTGCTGCCAGACTAATCTATCAAGGAGCAAATTAGCGGCTAATTTAATCTGGCAATCTTCAGGACCAGAGCTTTTTACCAGTAAATCAATATCCTCCAGTGTAAATTGATTCTGCCAGTCTATAAAAGTTAATTGACCATCATTAACCCTGAATTGGCAGGCTGGTAATAGGGGCAGCCTGTCAATAAAGGCAAAGATATCAAAATCTCCCTCCCCCAGGTCCTTATTATTAGCTATCTCTATCAAGGGGCTTTCCAGGTTAATATAATTCAAGGCAATGGCAAAATTCCCATCACTAATAAAACTAAAAAGATTGTAGTATATATTTAGCTCAGGGGTGGAGATAGAGAAGTTTTGCTCTAATGAATTTATTTGTACATCTTTTAAAGTAATCTGGTTTACAGGCCAGAAGATAAAGCTACCTACCTCTAGCTCTATTTGATAATTCTTCTCCAGATAGGCAAAGATCTCTTCCTCCAGATTATAAAATAAACCACGAATATTATAAATAAAAATAGAGGCCAGAATTACAAACATAAGTAATACAATTAAAAATAAATGCTTATATCTCATCTCCTCACCTCCCTGCCACAAGTTCATAATATTATATTTAACTGGCTTAATCAAGTTTCTTATCATGTATTTAATGGAAAAATACCCTGACAGAAACTCCTTCCATCAGGGCATTCCTATAAGAATACTTTAGCTTTTTAAGACTTACACACTGCCAGGAGCAGTATTTTCTGTCACTTCTTCAATATTAAAATCGATTACAAGATTACCTTCCAGAACATAATCAGTAGCATGGATTTCTTTTATCTCCCGGTATGAATTTTGCTCCCTGATCTTTCTATCTGAATCAGGCCTTTTTTCCTCTTTTTCTTCTGTTTCAATTACATCATCCCCAGGGCTATTCTCTCTGGCCTGTCTTTCTTCCTGATTCTCTCCTTCTTCTTCTGTTTCTTCAATTTCCTGTTCAGGAACATAATAAGCAGGATAAACCTGCAGAATCAATTCATTATTCCTGGGCCTAGCCAGGTAATCCTTAAGGATTGATTCTAAGTCTTTATAGCCTTCAACAATAGCCTGTTTGGCCTCTGCCAATTCATAATCCTCATCAGGCAGAGCCTGGTAAGAAATCCCGGTAAGCCCTCCATCAATCACCAGGCTAGCATTGCCAGGATTAATATCATCTGGCAGTTTAAAGGCAATATTCTGGACAACCGGGTCAGAACGGTAAGGTAACAAAGTAACCTCTATCTCCAGGGTATCCCCTGCCTTAATTTTTTCATTTAAAATCCTGGCTTCCTGAATCAAGGCAACATTATCCAGATTACTGATCTCCACATCCACTTTAATATCTATTAACTCTACCTTCTTAAAAGGATTGATATTGATGATATTCATCAATTCATATAGTTCATATAAGGCTGTAGCAGCAATATCAGATCTGCTATAAAAGACATTTTCCCTCTCCAGGCCAAGCTCAGGCAAACCCTTTCCTGTAATCTTTAGCTTAACCCGGGCAGTACCCTTACCTACTCTATCCAGGGTAGAATCTATAGCCTGTAAAGAAACATTGGTAATCAGGGATGTCAAATAATCCTCATCTTTGATCAGCTGAACATTTACAATTTCAGATTTATCCCGCTCCTGGTCCTTGACCTTGACCGATAAGGGAATTATTCTAGGAACCTTCTGCAGGGTTCCGGCCAGGCCTGCATTGCGGTCAACAGTAACTGAACCAATCAGCTCATCAGTTGGAGACCCTAATTTAAAAGGGCTGGAAATGCTGGGGATAATAGCATTAATATAGGCCCGGCTTAATAAATAATCCACCTCTCCCTTATTGGTAAAAGAATGCCCCAGGGCCAGTATATTTCCACCCTCCATATAGGTTAAGGTACCAATAGCGGCTATATTTACATCCCCTCTAACCAGTTGAACAGCTACCGCACTTCCTTCCTCCAGGGCTTCCTCTGTGTCAGTTCTGGCACCTAAACCTCCACCCTGGAGAACCTGAAAGCCCAGGTTTTCAAATACCTTCCTGGTTCTCTGAAAGGCCCTGCCCTGCATCCCACTGATATATAAGGGAGTATTTAAAGGAAAACCCCGGAATCCTTTTTCACCAGTTTGGCCAGTGGATTCCAGGAGGGCCAGCATATCTTCAATAGGTGTAATCAGGCCAAAACGGTGGTCACTTAAGGACCAGCTATAGGCAATAGCCCCGATTAATTTGCCATCAATATAAACAGGGCTGCCACTCATCCCGGAGGCTATACCACCTATTTCCTCGATTTTTTCTCCATAAGCCCTAAACAAAATCAGGCCAGTATTTAAATCCCCCTGAATTATATCTATTATCTTAACGGGAAATTCCTCTACCTTATAACCCTGGAAAACCGTCCTGGCAACTCCTTCCATGTCTGGCTTGATTTCATTAAGTTTCATTATTGCTTTTCCCTTTGCTGCTATAGATAATACTAGAACTAAGGCTAGAACATATATAAATAATCTCCTATTAGCTTTCAAAATACCAAATCCTTTCTAAATTTTAACGTTTGTAACCAAGACCGTCATATGTTATCAGGGAATCAGTCAATTTATCCATTTCTTCCAGTGCATGTCCAGTACCCCTGGCCACACAGGTAAGAGGATCATCAGCCAGAAAGACAGGTATGTCTGTCTCCTTACTCAATAAGGTGGTCATGCCACTCAATAAAGAGCCTCCTCCGGTCATAATAATTCCTCGATCCATTATGTCAGCAGATAACTCTGGGGGAGTTTGTTCCAGTACACTTCTTACTGCATCAAGGATAGCATTAATTGGTTCCGAAAAGGCCTCCACTGTCTCTCTTGAAGTCATGACCAGATTTTTCGGCAAACCGGAAATAACACTCCTACCCCTTACTTCATACTCCTTATCTTCTTCCACATAGGCAGCACCTATATTGACCTTAATCTCTTCAGCTGTTTTTTCTCCTATTATCAAATTATATTTATCCCGGATATAACGGATCAGGGCATTATCAAAACGATCCCCGCCAATCCGTAAAGATTTGCTAACAACAATTCCTCCCAGGGATATTACTGCAATCTCTGTGGTTCCACCACCTATATCTATAATCATACTACCACTGGGATCAGCTATAGGTAGACCAGCACCAATTGCTGCAGCAAGAGGCTCTTCTATCAAAGAAGCATGACGGGCTCCAATCTGTATGGCGGATTCCAGGACAGCCCTTTTTTCCACACCGGTTATACCTACTGGCACACAGACCATCACTGAAGGTTTAAAGAGGTGTCTTTTCCGGATAGCCGTACTGATAAAATGTTTCAACATAATCTCAGTTACCTCAAAATCAGCAATAACCCCTTCCTTCATTGGCCTGATGGCCACTATATTTCCAGGAGTTCTTCCCAACATTCTTCTGGCTTCTGTTCCTACAGCTACTGGTTTATTGGTATTGGTATCGATTGCTATAACTGACGGCTCCTGCAGGATAATCCCTTTTCCCTCTTCAAAAACAATTACATTGGCAGTACCAAGGTCGATTCCGATTCTTTTCGATAGAGCAAACATCTGACTATTTCCCCCTTATTAGCTGACTATTATTATATATATTCTCTATTAGGTTTTTTTCTCCTGCAATTTATTTTTAATTCCTCCTGTTCAAAAACTACTGGCGTTTTTTTAGCTTTTTATACTTTTTCCTCGTTGCCTCTCCTCCCCTGATATGTCTCTCGGCCTTATTAAATTCAAGTACTTGCTTAACCCTTTTGGCCAGCTCCGGGTCCACCTTCAACAAACGCTCAGTGACATCCTTATGTATGGTACTCTTACTCACCCCATAGACCTTTGCTGTCTGGCGAACTGTGGCTTTTGTCTCATAAATATAATTTGCGACCTCTTTCACCCGTTCCTGTATATAGTCCTTCAATCTGATTCCCCCCACATAGAAACCAATACTAATTAATGTATATGCAGCCCTTTGGGGGAAATATACCACAGAAAAAAATCCGGTACTTTCATACCGGAGGATAAAAGATAATTAGGACTTATCTATCAAAATATGATAAAGGATCAAGAGCCCCTTCTGTATTCTTTAAAGAAAAGTAAAGAACCGGTTCAAAGGTCATCCCGCTCTCCCCTATCCGGCCAATTTCCTGCCCTTTAGCAACCTGGCTGCCAGGGGAAACTGTTGCCCTCTCCAGATGGCCATACTCTGTCAACCAGCCATTCTCATGTTCGATAACCACCATTATTCCCCTATAGGCATCCTCTTCCACTAATACTACCTTACCTGCTGCTGCTGCCATCACTATATCACCGGTATTTCCTGCAAACCCAACTCCCTCCTGGTAGCGCCAATCCTCCAGTACCGGATTATAATACCAGCCTGCAGTCTGGACCAGTTCTCCAGAAACTGGCCTAATTAATTCCAACCCCTGCTCTCTATTATCATAGGTACTGACAGGCCGCAGGGCTTCAGTTACCACCCCTGTTATCTCCTCTTCCCCAATCTCCCTGGCCGGCTCTGCCAGATCTTCTTCACTAATATTGATAAATTCATTGCTATCAAGAATATCATTTAAAGCAGGATAATTTAAGCTAAAATTACCAGGTCTGGCCTGATTATTATCTCCAGCACCCTCCTCTTTTTCATAATTGAAATGGATCAGGGGGTTTTCTGGACTGAACTCCTCCCCCTTGCCCTCCTGCACATTCCTATAGAAGAAGAAGCCCCCGGTCAGGAGAACCAGTAATAAAACCAGAGAAAGGATATTGCGCAAGGCCCCCTTCTTCCTTAACCCTTCTCCCAGATCCTTTAATTGTAATTTTATTTTATCCCGGTCCAGTTTAAAACGAAAGCTTTTTTTATCCATAAAAATATCCACCTCCTGTCCTTATTTTTGCCAGAAGGTGGATAATATATACATTTCCTAATATATTTTTATTTTTCTAATTTCTATACCCTGGTAATAATATTCTAAAATCTCCTGATAATTATAGCCCTCTCCGGCCAAACCATTGGCCCCATCCTGGCTAAGTCCTACCCCATGGCCCTTGCCATAACAGGTAAAAACATAAGAGCCAGCCTCTAAAGATGTCTGGAATTTTGTCGAGGGCAAAGCCAGGATCTCCCTTACTTCTCTGCCGCTATAAAGCCTTTCCCCCACCCGTATCTCCAAGACCCTTCCACTGGGACTGGTTTTTTCAATCTTTAAGAGGGGGTCTCCTTTTCCTTCAATTTTAAATATCCTCTTTAATTCCTCCAGGCTATAGGAGTAACTACTGTAATAAGCCCTGGTATTTTCCTGGTCATGGGGACTCTCTATGCTTTTTAAATAAGGCAGGTCCCAGCCCCAGACATATACCGCAGCCTCTGTTCTTCCTCCAGCATTGGCATGGTAAACTGCATCAATTAAGTTTCCATTATAAAGCATAACCTCTCCTTTAGTGGCTTCAACGGCTTTATTTATCCTGTACCAGTTGTAAAAATAGGAGAAAAAACCCCATTTTTCCTTCATACCAGCTTCTGACAGATAAGCCTGGCAATCTGTATAATCAGTGGACAGTTCTGCCCCAGGGTATTTCCGGCTCCCCTGGCCCCCATAGCGGGGTAATTGTTTCAAGGCATAGGTCCTGGCTGCCACTGCCTGGGCCTTTAAGGCCTCCATGTGATATAAGGCAGGCATTTCGGCTGCCAGTACTCCCCGTAAATATTCCTCCAGCTCCATATTTACTATCTGGCCTCTGTAATGGTCATATACTTTCAGGACCAGGGCCTGCTCTTCCTGCCGGAAGAAATCCCCTACCAGCAAGACAGGTAAAAGAATCAGGATTAAAAAAATAAAGATAAAAAAAATAAGAGCTTTAGGCCACAAAATAAAACAACTCCCTCAATAATAATCATAATAAATCTTATGACTATTACCTTAGGAGTAGAACTAACCAATAAGCTATCTATTATACCTGTAATTAAATACTTACTACCCTTTTACCTTTCTGATCTTGGCCCCAATGGAAGATAATTTACAACCAATATCTTCATAACCCCGCTCTATATGATAAATATCCCTGATTTCTGTATCTCCTTTGGCTACAAGCCCGGCCAGAATCAGAGCAGCTCCTGCCCGCAAATCAGTAGCAGTAACCTCAGCACCAGTCAGCTTGCTGGGTTTAATCAGGGCACTATGGCCATCTATTTTAATATTGGCACCCATTCTATTCAATTCATCAACATGCATAAAGCGGTTTTCCCAGACTGTTTCTATAACAAGGCTGGTACCATCAGCCTGGGTTAGTAAAACCATCATCTGGGACTGCAGATCAGTAGGAAAACCCGGGTAAGGTAAAGTCTTTATATCTACAGCCTTTAAATGTCCATTACCCTTGACATAAACTCCGTCAATTTCTTCTTTAATCTCTACACCCATTTCCTTTAATTTAGCAATTAACGGTTTCACATGTTCAACCAGGACATTCCTGACAAATACTTCACCCCTGGTTACTGCTGCTGCCATCATATAGGTTCCTGCCTCTATGCGGTCAGGAATAATCCTATATTCTGCTCCCTGCAGGGATTCTACCCCTTCTATTTTGATAATATCTGTACCTACTCCTTTGATACTGGCACCCATAACAGTGAGGAAATTAGCCAGGTCTACAATTTCCGGTTCCCGGGCAGCATTTTCAATTATTGTAGTACCCTCAGCAAGGGTGGCACTTAACATAATATTAATTGTTGCCCCTACACTTGGGTAGTCCAGATAAATCCTATTCCCAATTAATTTTTCCGCCCTCACTTCAACAATACCATGATCTATGCTGACTTCAGCACCGAGAGCTTTAAAGCCTTTTAAGTGTAAATCTATGGGACGGTTCCCTATATTGCAACCACCTGGCAAACTACTGCGGGCCCAGCCTTTTTTACCCAGTAACCCCCCCAATAAATAATAGGAGCCCCGGAGTTTCCTGGCCAGATCATGGTCTGCTTCCGGTTTTTCCAGGCCTGAAGGGTCTATAATAATTTCATTGCCATTTTCCTCTACCTTACAGCCCATCCGGCGGATTATTTCACAGATATGGTTTACATCTCTAAGGACAGGTATATCCAATAATCTACTGGGACTATCCGCCATCACAGCAGCAGCTATAATCGGTAGAGCCGAGTTTTTGGCACCACTAACACAAATCTCACCCTTTAAAGGGGTACCTCCAGTAATAATAAATTTACCCACTTTTATAAGCCCCTTCCATAAATCTTCCTGAAATAGGAATACACCTATATTATATGCACCTATTTATAATTCGTGAAAAAATGCAAATCTCCTTTATATCGAAAAGCCTATTTTTCATTTTCTTTACAGAGACATTTAATCCCCAGCATCCTGTCTACAAAACTAAGTCTGCGATAATTATTTAACTCCTCCGGGGCCTTCTCCGTCAACTCCTGCCAACATTGCTCACAAAGTCTAGCACCAGGATTCTCAATAATTGTATCAGAAATCCCCTTTTCTTTCAACCGTTCTTTTCTTGACAAAACTTTCCTTTCCTCAACCTCTACTGCCTGATCACTGACAACTACCAGGCCAACATCACCTACAAAGTCGGGGGAATCAACCCTTTTATACTGCAAACCATTTTCCAGGGCTGTTTTGATATAATCATTGGCTGCACTTAGTTCAATTTTCCGGTCTACAATAAGGGTTCTGGCGGCAGGGTGCTTGATGGCAGCAAGAATTTCCGGATAAATACCCTTCTCCAGGACCTGCTTCCGGGTCAAATAGCGGATTACCCTTTCTTCATATTCTCCCAAATAGTGGTTACGTTCCATGCGTTTTAATTCTTTTTTCCCATAAATACCCTGCAGAAGGGCTTCCTCCAATTTACTTCTTTTCTCCCCCATATTAATCACCTTTAATGTATATTATTTCCATTGTATCCTCTTTGATACAAAAAAGTAAAAGCCCTGCTATTAGGGCTTCTTATTTTGCCTGATGAGACCTAGTCCTTATTGGCATCAGCAGCCTTTAGGCGTGCCAGAGCTCTTTCCAGGGCTGCTCTGGCCCGTACATAATCAAAATGAGCTGACTGGCTGTCTTTACCATTTAATCTTTTTTCAGCCCTTTCTTTTGCCCTTCTGGCCCGCTCTACATCAATTTCATCAGGTAATTCTGCTGTCCGCACAACAACATTAATATTGTCTGGAGTAACCTCCATAAAACCTTCACTGATTGGGATAACCAGTCTTTCCTCCCCTTTTCTCAGCTCCAATAGGCCGATTTTCAAGGCAGTAACCAGGGGAGCATGTCCAGGTAAAATCCCTATCTGCCCATCTATAGCCGGTGCTTTTAGATATTCAATTTCACCACTATATTTCTTCCCTGCCGGAGTAACAATCTCCAGTTTGATGGTGGAAGACATTTCTATTCACCTTCCCTGATAGCCCTGGCCTTTGCAACAGCATCATCTATTGTTCCCACCATGTAAAAGGCCTCTTCAGGAAGGTCATCATGTCTGCCATCCAATATCTCCTTAAAGCCCCGAATGGTTTCCTCTATAGGTACATATGCCCCGGCTTGACCAGTAAACTGTTCTGCTACATGGAAAGGCTGGGAAAGAAATCTTTCAATACGCCTTGCCCTGTTTACAACCAATTTATCTTCATCAGAAAGCTCATCCATACCCAGAATAGCTATAATATCCTGTAAATCCTTATACCTCTGTAAGATTTCCTGTACCCTACGGGCTACATTATAGTGGTCCTCCCCAACAATAACTGGATCCAGAATCCGGGAACTGGAATCCAGTGGGTCTACTGCAGGGTAAATCCCCTTTTCCGCAATCTGCCTGGAAAGAACAGTAGTGGCATCCAGGTGGGCAAAGGTAGTTGCCGGTGCCGGGTCTGTCAGGTCATCAGCGGGAACATATACAGCCTGAACAGAGGTAATGGAACCCCTTTTGGTAGAGGTAATTCTCTCCTGTAAAGCCCCCACATCTGTAGCCAGAGTCGGTTGATAACCCACGGCAGAAGGCATTCTTCCCAGAAGGGCAGAAACCTCAGAACCAGCCTGAATAAAACGGAAAATATTATCAATAAAGAGGAGAACATCCTGTCCCAACTCATCCCTAAAATATTCGGCCATGGTCAAACCACTAAGGGCAGCCCTCATTCTTGCTCCAGGGGGTTCATTCATCTGGCCAAAAACCATGGCTACTTTATCCAGTACCCCTGATTCCTTCATTTCCAGCCAGAGGTCATTACCCTCTCTACTTCTTTCTCCAACTCCGGCAAAGACAGAATAACCACCATGCTCTATGGCTATATTATTAATTAATTCCTGAATAAGCACAGTTTTACCAACCCCGGCACCACCAAAAAGTCCAACCTTACCCCCCCGGGCATAAGGTGCCAGGAGGTCAATAACCTTGATTCCAGTCTCAAAAACTTCACTGGCAGGACTTAATTCCTCATAACCAGGTGCTGGCCTGTGAATAGGTAGGCGTTTGGCAGCCTTGATCTCTTCCTTTTTATCAATTGCTTCCCCCAGAACATTAAAAACCCTGCCCAGTACCTCTTCACCAACAGGAACAGTAATAGGTGAACCTGTATCAAGGACCTTCATTCCACGCACAAGGCCATCTGTTGAATCCATAGCCACACATCTGACCCGGTTTTCACCAATTTGTTGCATAACTTCAACCAGCAAATCCATCTGCCTGGCCCCAGTATCTTCTCTTGAAGCTGTTTTTTCTCCGACAATCTTCAGAGCATTATATATTTTAGGGAGATTTCCAGAAGGAAATTCAACATCTACTACAGGCCCGATAACCTGTATAACTTTACCCATATTTGCTTCCTGAGTCACTATCCTTCCTCCTTTTCTTCTATTTCAAGGCTTCGGCTCCTCCTACTATTTCGGCAATTTCTGTAGTAATAGCCGACTGTCTAGCCCGATTATAGAGCAGGGTTAATTCCCCGATTAATTCCTCTGCATTTTCTGTTGCTGAATCCATGGCAGTCATCACTGCCCCAAATTCACTGGCTTTAGACTCCAGGAGAGCAGCATACAGAATATTATTAATATAAGCTGGTAAAAGAACATCAAATACCTGGTCAGCTGAAGGCTCATATAGATAATCCAGTTTTTTATTCTCTTCTAGTCCGGAACCCTCCAGAGCTGTCAGGGGCAATAAAGGGATCATCCGGGCTGTCTGGCTAATGGCCGAATTAAAATGAGTATAAACAAGGGAAATCCTGTCTACTATCCTTTCTTTGAATAAAGAAATCAACTCATCTCCTATCCTCTTGGAAAACCAATAATCGGGATAATCAGGAATATTTATATATTCAGAGATAATATTATAGTCTCTCTTTTTAAAATAGTCCCTGGCATTACGGCCAATAGTAATCAGGGAAATCTCTTCATCTGGTTTAAAAGAAGCTTTGGCTTTTTCGATTATATTGACATTATAGGAACCACACAGGCCCCGGTCAGAATTTATGATCAGATATAAATGTCTCTTGCCCCCACTATCCAGGAAGAGGGGATGTTCTGTATAGTCTTTGGTATAACGGGAGACCTTGTAAATAACTTCCCTGTTTTTATTGAAAAAAGGCCGGGCCTTTTCTACCATTTCCTGGGACTTTCTCAGTCTGGCTGCTGCCACCATTTTCATGGCTTTAGTAATTTTCTGGGTGTTCCTGACACTGTTAATGCGCCGCTTAATATCACGCATTGATTCCATTATTCCTCACCCGCTTCTCCCGCTCCCGTTTCTTCTGCACCTATTTCTGACTCTATGGCTTCTTCCCCTTCTTCTGGCTCAGGGATAACATTTTCTCCAAGGGGATTCACTGTACTAATATTAAAGATCCCCTTAAATTCCCTGATAACCTGAACCAATTTTTCTTCGCATTCCTCACTCAGGTTAGCTTCACTTCTAATTTCCTCTCCTAATTCCGGATAATTGGCATGGATATAAGCCAGAAACTCTTTTTCAAAACGGGCAATATTATCAACAGGTATATCATCCAGGTGACCCCTGGTGGCAGTATAAATTATTAAAACCTGATCTTCAACATTCATGGGTGAATACTGGGGCTGTTTCAATACCTCCACTATTCTCTCACCACGGTTCAGCCGTCTCTGGGTTGCCTGGTCCAGATCAGAGCCAAATTGGGCAAAGGCCTCTAATTCCCGGTACTGGGATAAATCCAGCCGTAATGTACCGGCAACCTTTTTCATGGCTTTGGTCTGGGCTGCTCCCCCAACCCGGGAAACAGAAATACCAACATTGACAGCTGGCCTGATACCGGCAAAGAACAATTCACCCTCCAGGTAAATCTGGCCATCAGTAATAGATATAACATTGGTAGGAATATAAGCTGATATATCCCCGGCCTGGGTTTCAATAATCGGTAAAGCAGTTAAGGAACCTCCCCCAATCTCATCACTTAACCTGGCAGCCCTTTCCAGCAAACGGGAGTGGAGATAAAAAACATCACCAGGATAGGCTTCCCGTCCAGGCGGCCGCCTTAACAATAGGGAAAGGGTACGATAGGCCACAGCATGTTTGGAAAGATCATCATAAATAACCAGTACATCCCGGTTCTGCTCATACATGAAATACTCACCAATGGCACAACCAGCATAAGGAGCAATATACTGTAAAGATGCCGGTTGGCTGGCAGTCGCTGATACTATAATAGTATAATCAAGGGCATTATGCTGGGCCAGGCGTTCCGCTATCTCAGCCACTGTAGAAGCCTTCTGGCCAATGGCCACATAAATACAGATCACATCTTGCCCCTTCTGATTTATAATTGTATCAATAGCAATAGCCGTCTTACCGGTCTGCCTGTCACCTATAATCAGTTCCCTCTGGCCCCTGCCAATGGGAATCATGGAGTCTATAGCCTTAATCCCCGTCTGTAGGGGAGTATCTACAGGCTGCCTATCTACAATCCCTGGCGCAGTTGATTCAATGGGACGGGTAGATTCTGTTTTTATAACACCCTTACCATCCAGGGGTTGACCCAGGGGATTGACAACTCTGCCCAACAGGGCTTCCCCTACCGGAACTTCCACCACCCGGCCGGTTTTCTTTACAATATCTCCCTCTTTAACCAGGGTTTCATCACCCAGAAGAACACAGCCTACATTATCCTCTTCCAGGTTAAGGGCCATACCGTAAACATTATTGGGAAACTCCAATAGTTCACCGGACATAACATCATCCAGGCCAAAGACATGGGCAATTTCATCACCAACAGTCAGAACTGTACCTACACCAACTGTCTCTATCTCTGACTCATAATTTTTTATTTGTTCCTTAATTATAGAACTTATCTCTTCTGGTCTAAGATTCATTTCACTACACCCCTAACTTACTGGAATTTGTACTATCTGGTTTCTCAAAGACTCTAGATCCTTTCTGATACTTCCATCAATGAGCCGATCACCAATTTTTATGATTAAACCACCGATAATTTCTGGATCTACCTGCTCCTTGATCCGTATCTTGCTTCCAGAAAGGGTTTTTAATTTTTCTTCCAGTTTAACCCTTAATTCCTCGGGAAGACTGATAGCAGAAAGGACCTCTACTTCCAGTATATTTTCCTCTTTATCTAATAAAGCCAGATAAGCCTTATAAATATCCTGGAGAAAAAATTCCCGTCTCCGATCAATTATAAGTTTCAAAAAATTTAAAAGCTCCCTGGATAAATTTGCAGAGAAGACCTTCTCCAGCAGGAGTTTTTTATCTTCTCTCTTGACCCGGGGATGAAAAAACAACTTCTTGAAATCCAGGTATTCTTCCATTATCTGAATAAAACTACCTAATTCATCACGATATATAAATAATTTATCCCCTTCTTTGCCCAATTCAAATAAAGCAAGACTATATCTTTTAGCAATCTCACTTTGCCTCACTATAACTCACCTAATTTCCCTCTATCCAGGCTATTGATATATTTTTCAATAATTTTAAGTTGTTGTTCTTTCTGTAGCTGTTCCTGTAAGTATTTTCCGGCAACCAGTAAGGAAATAGCGGCTACTTCCTCCTTCAATTGCCTCCTGGCCTCTTCCCTGGCCAGCTCGATTTCTTCCAGATTCTTTTCCCTAATTCGACTGGCCTCTTCTTTGGCAGCCTTGATTATCTCCCTGGCCCTTTCCTTACCCCTTTCTTCAGCCATTTCAATTATTTCCTGGGCTCTTTCTCTGGCCTTTCCTATTTCAGCCTCGTATTTCTCTTTTAATTCCAGGGCTTCTGCCCTGCTGTCTTCAGCAGCCTTCAAATCTCCCGCTATCTTTGCAGAACGTTTATCAAGTATCTCAAGAAGGGGTTGATATAGGTATCTTTTTAATAAGTACACCAGGACCAGGAAATTAATCACATTCCAGAATAATGTCCAATTTATATTGATCATTCCATTCACCTCCCGGAAGGAAAGCTGTTTTTATCCATTAATTACATTATGTAAAATAATAGTCCAGAATCTTAATAGAGGGGTTAAGGGTTTCCCCCCTACCCCTCATATTTTTAAGCTCTAAAGATCAGGATAAGAGCAATGATAAATGAATAGATACCGGTTGTTTCAGCAACGGCCTGGCCCAACAGCATGGTGGCAGTAATGTCAGCTCTGGCTTCAGGCTGCCTGCCGACAGCTTCAACACCCTTACCGGCTGCATAACCCTGTCCGATACCGGGGCCGAAACCGGCAATCATACCAATTCCTGCTCCAAGATAAGCTCCAGCTTTAATAATTGCATCAAAAAGCTCAGGACTCAAGTTCATCTATACCTTCCTCCTTTCCCAATTGGTTATTCTGTAATCCTGTTTAATTAAAAAGTTAATCAGAAATAGCTACTGATATATATGAAATTGCTATCATACCAAAGATTAGAACCTGAACTAATCCCATAAACAGGTCAAACCAGAAATGTAACGGAATCGGAAATAACCAGGGAGCAAACTGATAAAGCAGCGATATTACAATACCACCGCCAATTACATTACCGAAAAGACGGAAAGAATGAGAGATAGGCTTGGCCAATTCCCCGAGAACATTCATGGGAAACATGAGGAAGATGGGCTCAAAAAAACCCTTTATATAAACTCCTACCCCATTTTTCTTTATGGCCAGATATTGGCTGTAGAAAAAAACCATCAGGGCCATTGCAAGGGCAGCATTGATATCACCGGCCGGGTTGACCAGTCCAGGAATTATCCCTAATATCATAGCTATCCCTACAAACATAAAAATTGTCCCGATAAAGGGAATAAATTTCCTTCCGGCTCCTGGCATCATAGATTCAATCTGCTCTACAATAAATGTCAATAAAATCTCTGTCCCGGCCTGCAGCCGGCCAGGCACCATTTTTAATCTGCGTTTCACTAAAGCGGCAAATATTATTAATAATATTACTGCTAACCAGGATACCAGGAGGGTATCAGTAATAGGTAAGTTTTCATTTCCTAAAAAATAAGCCAATACTTTCGGGCCTGGTTGCAATTTAATCCCTTCCTTCCTCAAGAGAACTTATTGTATTTGTCCATTTCTCCTTCACATAATAAAGGGCTGCTGAACCAAAAATAACAAATTTTAAGATTAGCAGTCCAGCGGCAACTGCAAAAAAATTCAATCTCTCATTTCTATGTGCAGTTATTAAAACCATTCCATATATAAGATAATTAATATAATAACGGGTCCGTATATACCTGCTTGCCCCACTCTCATCCATACCCAGGGCTTTTTGAACCTGCAAAAATTTTAACCTGAATAAAAGAAGGCTGATAGCCTGTCCATATAATATCCCAATAGCCACCGGAAAATCCCCGGCCAAAAGGGCAGAACCGGATAAGATAAGGGCAAGAATTAAACTTCTTTTACTTAATTCAAAAACCAGTTTTTCCGGCTCTTTTCTAAAAATCATTTACTATCACCTATTATACGCCCCTGTTCAAATCATCTGCTAAAAAAGCTATGTAATTTACAAAATATAAAATATTAACATAAATATTATACCCTTATTTTCCCTACTTTACAAGAGTAATTGCTATTTACTCCTAATATAGCACAAATCCAGATAAAAATATAACACAATTCCAGATATGAAAAAAATCTCTCTTTATGAGAGATTTTTCTCTAGGCTTTATTTTCCAGAGAAGTCCCCTCTGCAGGCACTTCTACCGTAAAAATGCC
>LFRS01000106.1:0-838 GCA_001512435.1 Halothermothrix sp. DTU029
AATATGGATATAGCACTGATCAGCGGATAGAGGAAGGCTGTATACCAGGGCAAAGAGAACCGGATATTGGCCAGCATCCAGGATAATAAGGAAAGCAAAACAACAAGAACAGCCTTTTTGACAAGGACATCAGCTAAAGGAACTATAAAAGATAAAAGCAATACCAATATAGGGAAACAGAACAGTAAAAAAAGCAACAGGCTGAAAAGCAGAATCAGGGAAGTCCTGAAATTAATAGCGCCAAAAATAGTTTTACTCAGCCCATTGACCACCTCTTCCAGGTTAGTATACATACGGCAACTGGAAACCTCACCGGCATCAACCAGACGCCAGCGGAATCCCTTTGCCTTAATCAATCTACCCAGGGCCATATCTTCACAAATATGATTCTTTACAGCTACATGTCCACCAATCTGGTCATAGGTATCCCTCGCAAAGAGCAATATCTGGCCTACAGTTATGGATAAAGCCGGGTGCTGTACTGCAAAAGCAAGGGGCAAGGGGATGGCAGCAAGGATTCCCCAGTTAATCAAGGGAATAGTCAATAGCTCACTGAAGCTTCCCACCTCTTCGTAGGGAAAACCGGTAACTAAATCCGCCTGGTAGAACTGCGCTGCATCAATGATTGAACGGAGCATGGAAGGTTTATGTTCAGTGTCCGCATCCACAAAAAGTAAATATTTACCCCGGGCTTCCTGGGAAAGTTGATGACAGGCCCAACACTTGCCTATCCAATCCTCCGGCAGAGGCTTTCCTTTTAATATATGAAGATTTTCATTATCCCGGGCCAGATTTGAAAGAATCTCCCAGGTCCTGTCCTCGCTCTCATCATCCAGGA
>LFRS01000106.1:1022-1388 GCA_001512435.1 Halothermothrix sp. DTU029
CTGTGCCTGTAGGCAACAATTGATATATTCATGAGGCATAATAAACGGAGATATGTTTCGGCATTACTGAAGAATAAATAAACCAGTAATGATACCATACCCAATATAACTGTCCAGGCATCTATAGTCTGCAAAATAAAAAAGAAAGCAGAACCCATTGCCATTACCAGTAAACCATCAGTTAAACCATATAAAGCAAGCCAGATACCATAGGTAGATGCAACAGCCTTCCCGCCCCGGAAATTAAGGAAAGGAGAAAAAGCATGACCTGCAACAGGAGCGATAGCTATAGCCACAAAGGAAGGAGAATAAACCGGTATATTAAATGATACCAGAGCATAATAAACAGGTAAAAAAGCCTTCAAA
>LFRS01000170.1:0-1330 GCA_001512435.1 Halothermothrix sp. DTU029
TATCTGGAAGGTAGTCTTACCAAATGAATTTTTCGGGGATTTTAATCCCTATAAAGAAGAGATTTTTGGTGATTGGCTGATAGAACCCAGGGGAGCTAAAAGACACCTGGGAGATGTCTANNCCGGAAATAAGAACTGAGGTACTGGATAACTGGACAAACAGGATAGTTCCGGTCCATAATCCAGAGCAGACAAAATACCTCTGGTATGCAGAAGTGGATGAGAAAAATACAACTATTTTCGCTAATTTCCATGATTATAATCCCAATGAAGAGCTGGTAGAGATCAATGTTAGAAAATGCTGTTTCTATCCGGAAATAAGCGGAATAGATTATATTACTGTACGAGGTTTTGAAATGTGCCATGCTGCAACCCCCTGGACTCCGCCAACAGCTGACCAGCCTGGCTTAATAGGCCCTCACTGGAGTAAGGGCTGGATAATTGAAAATAATATTATCCATGATGCTAAGTGTAGTGCTATCAGTATCGGTAAAGAAATATCGACAGGCCATAATTTCCGCTCCAGAAGGAAAGATAAGCCAGGCTATAATTATCAGATTGAATCTGTTTTCCTGGCCAGAGATGCTGGTTGGAGTAAGGAGAAGGTTGGTTCACATATTATTAGAAATAACACCATCTATGATTGTGGTCAAAATGGCATTGTAGGCCATCTGGGTTGTGTCTTCAGTGAGATATATAATAACCATATTTACAATATTGCCTTAAAACGGGAATTTTACGGCCATGAGATTGCCGGTATTAAGTTACATGCTGCAATAGACGTCCAGATTCATGACAACCGGATCCATGATTGTTCCCTGGGCCTGTGGCTGGACTGGCAGACCCAGGGGACCAGGGTCAGCAGGAATCTTTTTTACAGGAATAACCGGGACCTCTTTGTAGAAGTTAGCCATGGCCCTTATCTGGTAGATAACAATATCCTGGCTTCAGACTATGCCCTGGATAATATGGCACAGGGAGGGGCTTATATTAACAACCTTTTCCATGGTAAGATGGTTCACCGGAAAGTTTTAAATCGTTCAACTCCCTACCACCGGCCCCATAGTACAAAGATTAAAGGTTTTGCTGTTGTCTATGGTGGGGATGACCGCTTCTACAACAACATATTTATTGGCAGAGAAGAGATAAAGGGTATTGTTACTGAACCCGGTGATGCCAAACATGGAGTAGGAACTGCTCATTTTAACGGACATCCTACATCCCTGGAAGAATTTATAGAAGAGGTTGATAAAAGATGTCCAGGGGATTTAGAGATGTTCTTACAGGTAGAACAGCCTGTATATATAAACAAAAATGTTTATTTAAATGG
>LFRS01000170.1:1383-2676 GCA_001512435.1 Halothermothrix sp. DTU029
GGATTCCTGGGAGAGATTCATAGTACAGAAACCCTTACTAGAGTTCGGCTTGCAGATGCAGACTTCGAAAATCCAGATGGAAGTGCAGTGGTAATCGATCTTGATTATACAGGGAAGGAACGCTCCGAAAAGAGTGTAGTTGGCCCAATTGCAGAATTAAAGAAAGGGAAAAATCGAATAAAAGTTTGGGGTTAAGCCTGTGAGGAGATAAGCTTAAAGAAGCCAGTTGAACTGTTAAAACGGTTCACCTGGCTTTTTCTATTGTTATTTTATTTAATTTATAATATAATAATGGCTATAAAAAGTAAAGTAATGGAAAAATACAGGAAATATAGGATTCGGGATAAAAAGTAGAGAGAAGGGAGTGTATATAATGATTAGAAAAAAGATTACTGTAGTAACATTTTTGCTCATATTATCGCTCATGCTTACAGGATGTGAAGGCTATAAAAACATGAAAACCTATACCATCAGGCAGGGAGAGGATTTTATTAAATACTATACCTTTAAAAATGATACGGAGAATAAGGAAGACCTGATTATATATATTGATGGCAGTGGTTATTCCTCGGTATTAGGCTTAAAAGAAGATGGAAGGTGGAAAGCTGTATCACTTGCCTATGAATTCCACAGGCTCCTGCTGCCGGAATTTGATATCTTAGTTCCAGAAAAGAAAAATATGGAACCAGGAAAGAATTATGAGGATGATATAAAAATAATAAAGGATTATACCCTTGAGCAAAGGATTCAAACAGCAAAAACAGCAATTGCAGATTTTCTGGGTAAAAATCCTTATCAGCGGGTATTATTGGTTGGTCATTCCGAAGGAGGTTATATCCTCCCACCCTTATATTTAAGTTTAAAAGATGATTTTGAAATAGCGGGTCTGGTTATTCTATCCGTTGGCGGGCTTTCCCAATATGAAATGTTCAGGATACTTAAAGATAAGGATTTACCTTACCCGGAAGGATATAAGATGAGGTTAGACCTTATCGAAGAGGTGGCAAGAGATATAAAGGCAGACCCTGATTCCATTATAAAAGGTTATATGGGCTATCCCTATAATATGTGGTCCAGTTTTATGTTTTACCGTCCTCTGGAAGACCTGGTGCAAATAGATATCCCGATATTAATGATTCATGGCAGTGAAGACATAATGTCACCGGTTGAAAGCTCAAGATTTGTAAAAGAAGAATTTGAGAAAACAGGTAAAAGCAATTTACATTATATTGAATATGAAGGAAAAGGCCATGATCTTGGTGGGGACTTTGAGCGTGTAATTAATGATATGGT
>LFRS01000170.1:2726-4356 GCA_001512435.1 Halothermothrix sp. DTU029
AAATAATAGTATAAGCATAATAAAAAGTTATATAGATTGGTGATTTAATATCTTTTTACTTAATGGGGTGATATGATGTTAATGTGGGATAACCTGGAAAAACCATGGAAAAGATGTTTTGAAATAGCCTGGGAGGCTTATTGTCATGGCTCATTCCCTATAGGGGCGGTAGTTGTTAATACAAAGGGTGATATAATCTCTGAGGGAAGAAGTATGCAATATGAAAACAGCCCTTCAAGTAAATATATATGTGGAAGCAATTTGGCCCATGCTGAAGTGAATGCATTGATTCAGCTCAATCCATCAGAACACCCTGAAATAAATGACTATACCTTATATTCTACCATGGAACCATGCCCCTTATGCTTTGGAGCCTTTATCATGTCATGGATTCGCAATTTGAAATTTGCAGCCCGGGATAGGTATGCAGGTGCTACAGATTTAAATGATAAAAGTGAATATATAAGAAGCAAAGCATGTAAAATACTCGGTCCCTATGAGGATTTAGAGAAAATACAAATTGCAATCCAGACGGATTTTGTATTAGGCAGGCAAATTGAAAGAGCAAAGGAAAGAGCAGAAAAGTTAATAAAGGCCTGGCAAGTTGATTCACCGGAAGGAGTCAGGCTGGGGCTAGAGTTATTTGAGACAGGAGAATTAAAAAGATGGAAAGAAGAAAAGAGAAGTATAAAATTTATTTATGATGAATTAATGACACGGCTACACTTTTAGAAGAAAATCTAACAAAGGTAGTAGTTAAATAAAAAAATAGTATTAGGAAGTAAAATTTATGGGTGAGATAGAATATAAAAACTATATTACCGATGCGATTTATCTGCCTCATTGGAAGCAATTGAACGAGGATGAAAGAAAAAGTGAGTGTAGAACGAAATCATTAATGGTGGTATTAATCTGGATATTAAGCGGTTTAATAACATATATGGTTTTTTATAATATAAGGACTGAAAAAATTAAAAAGACATTATATAGAATTTTCTGGGTTGAAAGAATGTTAGCTAAGTAGAAAAGATAATATTAAAGATTTAAGCCAGTATGACTGATGATTCAGTTTATACTGGCTATTTCTATTTAGAACTTTATGTTATAATTTTAAAAAAAGATCCTTAAAGCAGACTGCAAAGGGAGGACAAGATTATATTTAAGAATAAAGGATGAGAAAATTTAAAGTAAGATTATCCAGCTATTCAAAACAGGCTATTCTGTTTTAAGTCAAAGGAGATGAAGGATTCCAAAAATTTGGACATATTGACTCAAAAAGTGCAGGATAATATTTGATTTTATAGAATATATAGAATGAAAGCTTTATTTCTGAGGCAAATGTATAATCGGAGATCTGCGGCACACTATAATAAGGAGTGACTAAGGATGCAGATTATTATTTATGTATTGCTTTCGTTTCTCAGTGGTGCAATCCCCTATTCGCTCATCCTTGGCAAAGTGTTTTTGAAGAAAGATATCCGTGATTATGGAGATGGCAATCCAGGAGCTGCAAATGCCTGGCATGCAGGGGGTCCGGTACTGGGACTGGCTTCGGTTTTAATGGATGTTTTGAAGGCTTTTTTACCTGTTTATTATGCTCTGGTATCATTTAATATACCGGTTTATTCTC
>LFRS01000004.1:0-2496 GCA_001512435.1 Halothermothrix sp. DTU029
GGCTATGGTTTTGGAGCAGAAGGAGACTGGAAAACTGCTGCCCTGGTAAGGGCCATGAAGGTAATGGCAGGAGGAAAAGAAACCAGCTTTATGGAGTTTTATACCTATCATCTGGAGCCAGGTAATCAAAAGACTTTAGGCTCTCATATGCTGGAGGTTTGTCCATCAATTGCAGAAGAAAAACCCTCCCTGGAGATCCATCCCTTATCTATAGGTGGTAAAGCAGATCCGGTACGTCTTGTTTTCAATACTGCTCCAGGTAAGGCTATCAATGCTTCCATTGTTGATATGGGTAATAGATTCCGTTTGATTGTTAATGAGATAGAGGTTGTCAGACCAGATGAAGATCTGCCCAAATTACCTGTAGCCCGGGCAGTCTGGAAACCATTGCCTGATTTCAAGACAGCGATAGCTGCCTGGATACTGGCCGGTGGAGCACACCATACTGGTTTCAGTAAAGTAGTAACCACAGAGATGATGGAAGACTTTGCTGAAATGGCAGATATAGAGTTCCTGGCAATAGATGAGAATACAGATCTTAGGGAACTGAAAAAAGAAATCAGATGGAATGAGGTATATTATAAGTTAAGGTAATTATTCAGGGAGTAAAAGACTCAAGTTTTAAGGGGAGGATTTAATGAAAAAAGTATTAGAAATACCTGTAACTGGCCAGCCTTTTCAAAATAATGTTACTTATTGTGTTGGCACAGGAAGAATAGGTTTAGCCTTACAGAAGGAATATCTGGATCACCTGAAAATAGTACAGGAGAGCATAAGTTTTAAATATATTCGCGGCCATGGTTTATTTTCAGATGATGTAGGAATATACAGGGAGTATGAAATAGATGGTGAAATTCAATCCTTTTATAATTTTACCTACCTGGACCGGATAATTGATAGTTATCTGGAAAACAATATAAAACCCTTTCTGGAACTGGGTTTTATGCCAGAAAAACTAAAATCCGGTGAAGAAACAATCTTTTATTGGAAGGGTAATGTAAGTCCCCCTACTTCTTACGAGAAGTGGGCAGAACTGGTCAGGGTTACCTTAAATCATTTGATAGAGAGATATGGCCGGGAAGAAGTCATTACCTGGCCAATAGAGGTCTGGAATGAGCCTAATATCGGCTTCTGGGCAGGTAGCATGGAAGACTACTTTACTCTTTATGAGTATTCAGCCAGGGTCATTAAGGAAGTTGATCCCCGGATTCAGGTAGGGGGACCGGCCATCTGTGGTGTTGAAACTGAAAAATGGTTTCGGGGCTTTTTCGAATTCTGTATTGAAAATGATGTTCCTGTGGATTTTATCTCCAGGCACTGCTATACTGCCAACCAGCCAAGCCGGCAGGGACATTATCTCTACCATACCCTGAATGAGCCAACCTATATGATTGATGAATTGAAGGAAACCAGGGAGATTATGGGGGATTATCCCCAGATCGCTAATTTACCGCTACATATTACAGAGTTCAACAGCTCCTATGTACCGGTTTGTCCTGTCCATGATACAGATTTCCATGCTGCCTATATAGCCCGGATTCTCAGCGAAGCTGGGGAATATGCTGACTCTTATTCCTACTGGACCTTTAGTGATGTTTTTGAAGAACAGGATGTTCCCAAAGCGGTTTTCCATGGGGGTTTTGGCCTGGTAGCCCTGAATTCTATCAAGAAACCTACTTTTTATGCTTTTGAGTTTTTCTCCAGGGCAGGCAAGGAACTGCTTTACCGGGATGATAATCTAATTGTCACCAGAGATGAGGACCGCTATGTAATTATAGGGTGGAACTGGGCAAATAAGGCGGCTAATGAAAGAGAAAGAGCTAAATCCTATTTATTAAAGCTGCCTTCAATTGGGGAAGAGGCAATCTTGCTCAAAAAGGAAGTGGGAGGAGCCCATGCTAATCCCCTCCAGACCTGGAGCAACCTGGGCAAGCCCCGTACCCTGAATAAAGAACAATTAGCTATCCTGCAGGCTTCAGCAGAGCCCCTGCAGGTGGATGAAAGACTTAGGGCAGAAGAGGGCAGCTATGAGGTGGAAATAAATATAGGCCCTAACCGGATCTGTATGTTGGAGATTAAACCGGTAAATGACCAGAGTAATACCTATCCAGGTTATGATGAGGACTTTGTCTGGTTAGAAGAGTAAACAAGAAGAATCTTGCATAACAATAAAAAATTAAGGAGTGACATGATGAGTAAAGTAATATTAAATGCTGATGTAAAAAAAGGAAAGATAAACAGAAATATTTATGGTCATTTCTCAGAACACCTGGGCCGTTGTGTATACGAAGGCTATTGGGTGGGTGAAGATTCAGCTATTCCCAATACCCGGGGTATCAGGAATGATGTGGTAGAGGCTTTAAAAAATATAAAAATACCTGTCCTGCGCTGGCCTGGTGGATGTTTTGCTGATGAGTATCACTGGAAGGATGGGGTAGGGCCCCGGGAAAATAGAGCTAAAATGATTAATACTCACTGGGGTGGAGTTGTGGAGAA
>LFRS01000004.1:2520-57944 GCA_001512435.1 Halothermothrix sp. DTU029
ATGGCCAACTGGAGAAAGGAAAATGGCCGGGAAGATCCCTGGAAACTGAAGTACTTTGGTGTGGGAAATGAGAACTGGGGTTGTGGCGGCAATATGCGGCCTGAGTATTATGCTGACCTCTACAGGAGATACCAGACCTATGTGAGAAATTATGGGGATAATAAGATCTTTAAGATTGCCTGTGGCCCCAATGTTGATGACTATCACTGGATGGAAGTGCTGATGAGAGAGGCCTGCCGTTTCATGGATGGCATCAGCTTACATTATTATACTGTTACAGGAACCTGGGAAAATAAAGGTTCTGCCACCGATTTTGATGAAGAGAAATGGTTTATTACCCTGAAAAAATCCCTCTTTATGGAGGAATTAATCAAAAGACATAGTACAATAATGGATAAATATGATCCTGAAAAGAGGGTCCATCTGATTGTTGACGAATGGGGTACCTGGCATGATGTTGAACCAGGAACCAACCCTGGCTTCCTTTACCAGCAGAATACCATGAGAGATGCCCTGGTGGCTGGAATTACCCTGAATATCTTTAATAAATACTGTGACAGGGTGCAGATGGCCAATATAGCTCAGACCATTAATGTGCTCCAGGCCGTAATCCTGACCAGAGGGGCAGAAATGATCCTGACTCCCACCTATCATGTCTTTGATCTCTATAAGGTTCATCAGGATGCAGACCTAATTGATCTTCATCTGGAAAGTGAAGACTATCAGTGGGGTGAAGAAGCAATACCAGCAGTTAGTGCTTCAGCTTCCATGGATAGTAATGGAGATATCAACATTACCTTCTGTAACCTGAAGGCCAATGAAGAAGTAGAGCTGGAATCTGTCTTCAATAGCAGTGCTTTCAGGATTGGTAGTATTACAGGTAAGGTCTTGGCTGCTGACCAGATCAATGCCCATAATACCTTTGAAGAACCAGAAAAGGTAAAACCAACAGCCTTTAATGGAGCCAGGATTACAGAAGAAGGTTTCTCCGTTAAATTACCGGCAGCTTCAGTAGTACTTCTGACTTTAAAAAGGGAATAAAAGATGTCTAAACAGGGGTGTAAAGGCTGTTCAGCATCGGTTCATCTAAGTGTGGAAGATATCTATGAAGTAATTAAGGGAGCAGAGGCAAATTTGCAGGAAGACCTTGTGGAGGAGGATGTCTACAGGATGCGCCTGGAAATCTGCCAGAAATGCCCTGAGCTTCTTTATAACACTACCTGTAAATATAGCGGCTATATAGTTTATGTGCTGGCTAGAGATAAAAAGGCCTCCTGCCAGCATCCTGGTCAACAAATGTGGTAAGGAAGAAAAGACTGTAGATATTTATCTACAGTCTTTTTTAATTGAACCATATACTAAATTATAATACTCCGGCAATATTGCATAATTATATAGTTATGCATTAATAAGTAGTGAGTTTTAAAAGAATCTATAAAGAATCTATTGAGATAATTCTCCTGAAAATAGGCAGAAAGATTGTAATGTATATTTATAAATGGTAAAATAAGAGGAAAATAAAGTCTTACTATTAATATAAGGAAGGAAGGACAGGATATGAGAGGAATTATTACTGTTATAGGTATGGATAAAATAGGGATAATTGCCAGGGTAAGTACTTTGCTGGCCCAATCTAAAATAAATATCCTTGATATTAGCCAGACTATTCTGGGTGAATATTTTACCATGATGATGTTGGTGGATCTGGAGAATATGGAACTTTCATTAGAAGAGATGAAGGAAAAACTTAATGAGCTGGGAGAAGAACTGGAAGTCTCCATAAAGCTGCAACATGAGGATATTTTCCGTTCCATGCACAGGATATAAGCCCTGTCTAAGGCCCTTATGGATAAATTACAGGACCTATTCCTTGAAGAAGAAATAATTTGTGAAGAACTTTAATTATAGATAAGTCTGGTTTTTTATATCCCTGCTATATCTATAATTACAGGGGATTTAAAGGGATGTAAAAAGTGATTTAATTGATAGAGAAGAGAGGGGAATTATAAGGATGTTTAATCCATATGAAATTATGGAAACAATACATATGCTGGAAGAGGAGAAACTGGATATAAGGACTATTACCATGGGTATTTCCTTATGGGATTGTGCCCATGGAGATGCGGATATTATGAGGAAGAAGATATATGATAAAATCTGTAACTATGCACAAGACCTGGTTAAAGTGGCAGATGAGATCCAGCTTAAATACGATATTCCGATTATTAATAAAAGGATTTCCGTAACACCTCTAGCCATGATTGCCGGGGCCTGTGTAGAAGAGGATTATGTCAGTTTTGCAGAGACCCTGGACAGGGCAGCAAAGGAGGTAGGAGTTGATTTTATTGGCGGTTTTTCTGCCCTGGTCCATAAAGGTTATACCAGGGGAGACCGGAAACTGATTGCCTCTATCCCGGAAGCCCTGGCCAGTACAGAAAGGGTTTGTTCATCAGTAAATGTGGCAACAACCAAGGCCGGTATTAATATGGATGCCGTGGCAGAGATGGGCAGGGTTATTAAAAAAACAGCAGAATTAACTGCTGACAGAGATGGAATCGGCTGCAGCAAATTAGTGGTTTTTGCCAATGTTCCTGAGGATAATCCCTTTATGGCAGGTGCCTTTCATGGGCCCGGTGAAGGAGAGTGTGTTGTAAATGTGGGGATAAGCGGGCCGGGGACAGTCAAGGCAGCCCTGCAGAAGGTAAAAGGCCAGCCCTTTGATGAGGTAGCAGAAACCGTTAAGAAAACCGCCTTTAAGATTACCAGGATGGGACAGTTGGTGGCCAGGGAAGCTGCCCGGATGCTGGGAGTTCCCTTTGGTATAGTAGACCTGTCACTGGCACCAACCCCGGCAGTAGGAGACAGTGTAGCCCATATCCTGGAAGAGATGGGCCTGGAGTGCTGTGGGACCCATGGTACTACTGCTGCCCTGGCTCTTCTGAATGATGCAGTCAAAAAGGGTGGGGTAATGGCCTCTTCCCATGTGGGTGGTTTAAGTGGAGCCTTTATTCCTGTCAGTGAAGATGCCGGGATGATTGATGCTGTGGAAAAAGGGGCCTTAAGCCTGGAAAAACTGGAAGCCATGACCTGTGTCTGTTCTGTTGGCCTGGATATGATAGCAGTTCCGGGAGATACCCCGGCAGAGACAATTTCAGCCATCATTGCTGATGAGGTTGCTATAGGGGTAGTCAATAATAAGACTACTGCTGTCCGGCTCATACCGGCTCCCGGGAAGGATGTAGGTGATGAACTGGTCTTTGGCGGTTTATTTGGCCGGGCACCGGTAATGAAGGTTAATTCTTATTCCAGTAAAGATTTCATTGCCCGGGGTGGTAGAATTCCTGCCCCCCTGCATAGCCTGAAGAATTAATTAGAATGGAAAACCAGGTAAATCCAGCAGCCTATAAAAGTGGGAAAGAAACAGGGGGTTGTTAGCCTCCCTGGGCATCCTTCCGGGGAGTCATGCCTTTTTCTTTGATAAAAATCAAGGCCAGAATTAGAATCAGTGCGGAGATACCTGCTACTCCAAAATACATGGTTAATTTACTGATTTCCTGCAAAGTAGTGAAGGCAGGCGGCCCAATGGCTACACCGATAAAACGGGCTGCCCCATAGAGAGAGGTTATTACCCCCCTCTGGCTGGTGCTACAGGAACTGGTCACCATTGTATTTACTGATGGTAAAACCAGGCCTGTACCGATGCCCAATAGGGAGAAGAAAAGCAAATAAGTATAGAGGGAATCCATATAATACAATAATACCAGCATACCGGTCACCAATATCATTCCGCTGATGATGGAGAGCTTGAAATATTTCTTAATCTTTTTCAGAATATGGCCGGTAGAATAGGAAGTAATGGACATAAAAAGGATGGGTATGGCAATAACCAGCCCTTTAGTAAAGCCTTTGATATGGTATTTTGTTTCCAGGGTATCAGAGAAAGAGGAGAGGAGGCCAAAAAGGATAAAGAGGACCAACATTCCTGCCAGGATCGTGGCAATAAGGGATAAGCCCTTTTCCTCAAAAATACCCTTTATATTAGCCAGGTATTCTTTAAAGCCCTGTTTCTGGGGTTCTTTTTTTTCTTCCCCCCAGAACCAGACCCCGGCAGCGATGGGAAGGGCCAGAATTGCATAAGAAAAGAAGAGGGCGATCCAGCTGATCAGGCCGATGGCAGAGCCTAAAATAGGGCTGAGGACCTTGCCCAGGCCGTTAGAAGCCTCTATAATACCCAAAACCTCACTCCGTTGCTGGGATTGAAAAATATCCCCTACCAGGGCCATAACTATTGGGGCAGTACCTGCAGCCCCAATCCCCTGGACAACCCTGCCGCAGAGAATGACACCATAAGGATTATCAAGGAATAAGGCAGCCAGGCCAGAGATTATTCCCCCTGTTCCATAGAGCAAGAGGGCAGGTACTATTATCTTTATTCTACCGATCTGATCACAGAGATAGCCCAGGAAGGGAATGGTTATACCGGCAGAGATAGAAAAAGCAGTAATAAATAATCCTACCTGGAATTGGCTGATATTTAAGGCAGATTTTATTTGTGGGAATTCCGGTATTAACATTGAATTACCCAGAACCATAATAAAGGGAACACCACTGAAAGCCAGGACCATCAGTCTATATTTTTTCTCCATACCAGTTATAGTACTCCTTGATTGATTTTTTTTGCTTGACTTTTGCTCAGTATTTTATTTCTCTCCTTTATTATAGCCTGCCGAACTTCAATTCATAACGGTATAAAAAGGAAAACAGGAGGTTTTGCCTCCTGACTCTTACTTATAACTTCAATTGTCTCCAATCAAGTCTCTTTATCTCCTGGAGATTTTTTTTTTACTCTCTTCCCCTATGTCTTCATCTCCCTCTTCGATCAACCTTATTTCCTCAGCAGTATCTTTTTCTGTTTTACCTTTTAGAGAGCTTAGCAGTTCACTGATCTGGCCCAAATCCAGGTTACCTTTGTTAGTACCCAGGGCAGCCAGTAAGAGGGGAAGGACCTGTTTTAAATTACTTCCTTCACCACTCCCCTGTAATTGGCTCAATAAAGAAATGAGGTTAGCAGGATTATTTATTCCTGCAGGACCAGGATGGCTCTGGCCTTTTTCCCTTAACTGGGCTTGATTGACCTGAAAGATCTCAGTGATTTCCAGCAGAAGCAGGATGCTTAAGAGGCCAAATATTTCGTTACTGGAATAGTTGCTGCTATTTTCTTCAATATTTCTGGAGATAATTGTGTACAATTGATTATTATCCATTTTTACCTCCTCAAATCCATTATCCCTATCTTTTTTAATATTTGCAGTAGATCTTCAGATAGGATAAGTAAGATTAAAATAAGAAAAAGATTGTAGGCATTATATCTTTTCTCTTCCAGCTCCCCTCTATACACAGGAACCCTCCTCCTTTAGCTCATAATTTTAAAAGCTATGATTAATATATGTATAGAAGGGTTTACTTGTTAAAAGAATTCTTTCTTTCCATGCTAAAGCTATAGCCATACTAATCTTATCTCCTACATTATATTTATATTAGTCCTTGGCTGCTAATATACTTTTTGCCAATAATAAAAAACTGTGTTAAAATAAATAATATATAATTTTTGGAAAGGTGAGTAAATTTTGAACAAAAAGATAGCCACACCGACAGTAACGAGAAAAATACTGGCAGACTATCAAATAAAATTAAGTAAAAGTTTAGGGCAAAATTTCCTGATAGATGGGAATATTATAGATAAGATTGTGAATATCGCTGGCATTGAGCAGGGAGACCAGGTCATTGAAATAGGGCCAGGTATTGGTTCCCTGACCCAGGTCCTGCTGGAAAAAATAGATGGCAGCCTTTTTGCTATAGAGAAGGATGCCCGCATGGTAGGAGTATTAGAGGAACTTTTCCAGGATGAAAAACTGAAGCTTATTCACCGGGATGTTCTGGATATCAACTGGCCAGAGTTTTTTAACCAGCATGATCTGATAAATAAAAGAGTTAAGGTTATAGCTAATCTCCCTTATTACATAACAACACCCATTATTATGGCTTTACTGGAGGCCAGGGTTCCAGTTCAAAGCTATGTTTTTATGGTCCAGAAAGAAGTTGCAGAAAGAATGGTAGCAAAACCAGGTGGTAAGGATTACGGGGCCTTAAGTATTGCTGTCCAGTACTATACCAGGCCAGAAATTGCACATATAGTGCCACCTACTGTTTTTATACCACAGCCAGATGTATACTCGGCCATTATCAAATTGGAGACCTATAAGGAAGCACCTGTACACCTGGAAGATGAGGGCTTTTTCTTTCAGATAGTCCAGGCCATCTTCCAGCAGAGGAGAAAGAACCTGAAAAATTCTTTAAGTAAAGCAGCCAATATGAAGCTGGATAAAGGACTTGTAGAAAAGTGTCTAAAGGACCTGGGCTTTAAAGAAGGAATCCGGGGAGAGGCCCTTAATCTTGACCAGATAGCTGAGCTGGCCAATCTAATCTATAAAAGGATGGGAGATAAGGTGAATTGAGATGAATTTTATTAGTCCAAGTGATGGTGAATTGGATATCCATGAGGTATTTGAAACTATCCTGAAGTATATTAATATGGAGCCAGGAGGAAAATACAGGCTGATAATTGGCAGCGATTCCCAGGCCAGGCAGGAAGATATTGTATTTGTTACTGCAATCATTATTTACCGGATTGGTAGGGGAGGCCGCTTTTTCTACCGGAAGGAAATTGAGCATATTACCTTGAGCATGAAACAGCGGATTTTTTACGAAGTCTCCAGGAGCCTGGAAGTAGCCAGTTTTTTAACAGGTCTCTTTGCCAGTGAAACTAACTTAATGGAGGATTTAGAAGTAGAAATACACCTGGATGTAGGGGAAAAGGGTCCGACAAAGGCTATAATCAAAGAAGTAGTAGGCATGGTAGTAGGTAGTGGTTATGAGGCCCATATTAAACCAGAGGCCTATGCTGCTTTTACTGTTGCCGACAAATTTACCAAGTAACAAAAATCTCGCTCCTGCCATATATTGTAGTATAAAATGCTAAAATATACCCTTCAGGGGGCGGGATCCTTGAAATTTAAAGTTGGTGATTTTGTAAGCCGAAAATCCTATAATTGTGACCTGGTTTTCCGGATCGATAAAATAAATAAAGATATAGCCATATTAAGGAGTATTAAACTGCGTTTAATGGCTGATGCTCCAGTAGATGATCTGGTCAAGGTGGAAAAGGATAGAAAGATCATAAAAAAAGAGTTACTTATGGAGTCCTATGAGTTTATGCATAGACAGTGGAGAAATCAGGTTTTGAATAACAGGTTATTCAGAAATGAGCAGCAGAAGGAATGTCTTTACCAGGAATACAGGGTGAAGGTATTACACATAGATGGAGACCAGGATTATTTAAAGCTATCAATGATGAATTACAAAAATCTCAATATTAAGGCAGAAGGTTTTTTTGTTCCTGAAAAAGGACAACCAGAAAAGATTTCAGAATTGTTAGAAGAAATTAGGCCAGATATACTGGTGTTAACTGGCCATGATGGAGAGTTTCTCAATAAGGCCTACTATACTTCTGATTATTTTGTGAAAACCGTGGAGTTAGCCCGCAAGCTGGAGCCGGACCTGGATCAATTGGTAATTTTTGCTGGTGCCTGTCAGTCCAATTATGATCAACTAATCGCCAGTGGGGCCAATTTTGCCAGCTCTCCCCAGAATAAATTGATCCATTTCCTTGATCCTATCCTGGTGGTAGAAAAAATCGCCTCTACCTCTGTTCGTGAGTATATTCCAGTAAAGGATGTGATCAATAATACCATTACAGGCTTTGGAGGTATTGGTGGAGTGGAAACCAGGGGTAAGCTACGCCTTAAATATCCATAAAAAAACAAACTATTGGGAGATAAAATTTCTGTAGAGAAGTTTTTCAGAGGTCCGAGTTACAGATGATTAATTTCTCCAGAAAATCCATAATAAAATCAGGCAGGAAGTATTGACAGTTAATAGATTCTCTGCTATAATAAAAATTTTATTTGATAATCCAGCCTAATTTGTGGTATAATATATATGATTCTGAAATTTTCTCCTGAAGTTTATAAGTAAAATAATTAGGAAGGTGGACCTCCATGAGTAAAGGCGAGAATGTATTAACGGAGATCAGGAACAATGTCAGTTCCTTTGTCGGACGTGAAGTGATGGTCAAAGCAAATCGTGGTAGGAGAAAAAGTCTGGAGAAAGAAGGAATACTGGAAAGAACCCATCAGAACATCTTTGTAATAAAAATTAAAGAACACCAACAGATAAGAAGAATTTCCTATAGCTATGCTGACCTTTTAACTGATAGTGTAGAGATAAAACTAAAAAACGATAATAGGAAAATTGGTGTAATATAAAAATGAATATTTATTTATAGAGCTGTAACCAGGCCAGGTTACAGCTTTTTTTCTTCACTAAAAATAACCCCTCTGAATATTATATCTATAAATATGTCTGGAGGGGTGTTTATGGCAGCTTACAGGGAGATTATAGATAAATATAAAGCCAAGATTTTAAATAGAGAAAATGTTGTTGGTATTGCCTATGGCCGGAAAGAGAAAGCCGGCAGAAAGACAGGGGAAGAAGCCCTGATAATCCTGGTGGAAAAAAAGTTGCCTCCTAAAAAGATAAATAAAAAAGATCTGATACCCCAGAGGCTTGGTAGTTTCCAGACAGATGTAATTGAAATTGGGAAATTACATTTCTTTCAGGAAAGGACCCGCAGATTAAGGCCTGCCCAGCCAGGGATAAGTATAGGACATTATCAGGTTTCTGCCGGGACTTTTGGTGCCCTGGTTAGAGATAGAGAGACTGGTAAGCCCTTAATTCTTTCCAATAACCATGTCCTGGCCAATATAAGTAATGGGCATGATAATAGGGCCCAAAAGGATGACCCCATCTTACAACCAGGTGCTTATGATTCTGGCAAAAACCCTGCTGATGTAATTGCTTATCTGGAGAGATTTGTTCCTCTTTATCCAGGGGAAGGGGAAGCTGAATGCAAAATTGCCCTGGCTGTAGAAAAAATGGCTAATTTTTTTGTTCATTTACTAAGACCAGATTATAATTTTAAGTTATTAAAGGAAGGGAGAACTAATCTGGTTGATTGTGCTGTAGCCAGACCGGTTTCAGACCAGGCAATAAGCCCGGAGATACTGGGCATCGGGCAGGTAAAGGGTATTGCAGAGCCGGAAGTAGACATGGCAGTACAAAAAAGCGGCAGAACTACCGGGGTGACCCGGGGCAAAATTATAGCTGTTGCTGCTACTGTTAATGTCAGTATGAATGAATATGAAACAGCTACTTTCGAGGATCAATTTATTACTACACCAATGTCTGAGGCTGGAGATAGTGGCTCATTAGTATTGAACATGGACAATGCTGCAGTAGGTTTATTATTTGCCGGTTCCGGTAAGGCCACAATCTGTAACAGGATTAAAAATGTAATGGAAGCTCTTTCGATAAAATTTTAAGGAGGGTTATTTAAAGGTGGAGGTATTGGGCTTTCATCTTCCTTACAACAAAGCTGGCCTGGTAGTTATTAAGAATCAGCAGAGGATTTTTAATAAAATCCTTCCTGCCTGGCTGGAGTTGGCCATAGATGGCAAGATAAAGATTTTTGAAGATGCCAGTCTACTTCATGAATATATGACTAAGGAAGAGATTATACCCATGGTACAGAATATGAACCTGGCTGGTAATGTCAGTAATGGGATAATAATGGACCAGGGAGCTATTGAAAATTTTATCCAGGATTCTCTTGCTTATCTGGAGAAAAGAGGCTATGGGGAGCTCTGTCTTGATATTGAGGGAGTAAAATATGAAAACAAGGAAAGGTTTACAAATTTTGTTGACAGGGTAGCAGCAAGTCTGCATGAAGCAGGTATTTCTTTAAGTATCTGTATCCCTGCTAAAACTGGCAATAATGCGGATTCTACCTGGTCTGGTGCCTATGATTATAAATTATTAGGCCAGATAGTAGACCGGGTAATTATAATGGCCTATGATTTCCACTGGCCAGGGGGACCCCCTGGTCCTATAGCCCCCCTAGGCTGGTTACAGGACCTTATTGATTATGCTATTATAGAGATTCCCCTGGAGAAGATCTATTTTGCTCTAGGACTCTATGGCTATGACTGGCCCTTGCTGGCAGAAGAAAGGGGCAGGGGCCTGGTTTATAAACAAATTGAAGAAATAGCCCGGAGGTATCAGCGGGAGATAGAATGGGACCAGGAGTCCTGCTGTCCTTATTTAAAATATGAAGATAATGGTGTTGAACATGAGGTCTGGTTTGAAAATAAAAGGAGTATTGGGTTAAAGATTAGATTACTCCAGGAGTTTCAATTAAAAGGAGTAGCTTTCTGGCGGCCTGGACAGGAAGACCCAGGTGTCTGGGAATTATTTTGAGAGCTAGCTCTAAACTAATAAGGTGATAATCCTATGCTTTTAAGTGCCTGTATAGTTACCCGGGATAAAAGCAATTCTATCTCCCGGACCATAAAAAGTGTAAAAAACATAGCAGATGAAGTAATTCTGGTGGATCTGGATTCACTGGATAATACCAGAACCATTGCCAGAGAGGCTGGAGCCAGGGTAATCCATCTAAAGGGCCAGGCAGATATTCATAAAGGCCGCAATATAGCCAGGGAAAAAGTCCGGGGCCAATGGCTTTTGTTTCTGGATGGGGATGAAGAATTAGGGGATGACTACCGGCAGTTACGGATTGTTTTGCGGAATTCTGAGGTAGATGGTTTTTATTTACCGGTTCTTGATTTCAGAAAAAATCCCTTTCAGGGGAAGAGAAAGGGAGAAAGCTTATTATTACCCCGTCTTTCTTTCAGGTTATATAAGAATAACAGGGCCTATTTTTATTCCAATGATAAGCATGAAAGTATTACCAATTCTATTCTTAATTTAAATGGAGAAGCCTCTTTAAAAATCCTCCACCTGCCTATTGTGAAGAGAGCCAACACCCTCTTCTTTGCTGAAGATTTTTTGATAAACTTTGGCTTAGAGGAAGAGGAGGAATACCATGAGCAGAAGATTGCTTTACTGGTTAAAAAAGCCCTGGAAGAGGAAAGGGAAGGCTATTATGAACTGGCTCTTGAAAGGCTGGAGGAGGCTTATTATCTGGCTGAAGGTCAGGATAGAAAGCTTGTCTTGAAAACTTTACTTATCCTCTTGATAGAAGACAGACAATATCAGCGGATTGAGAGGATTATTAAGACAGGCTTATTGACTAATCCCGGGAATTTAATCCTTATCTTTTGGGAGGGTTATCTGGCCTTTATTAAGGGCAAGTATGAAGAGGCCCAGAAATCTTTTGAAAAGATTATTTTTGAGCATTTAAGGAATAATAAAATAGAAAGTAGTTTATTGGCCCATTCCTATCTTTTTCTGGGCTTAATTTTTATATCCAGGAATAAAAATGAGGCTAAAAGATATTTAGACAAAGCTTTTTCCTATGAGCAGGAAAACAGGATTACTATAAACTCCTTACTGGAAGTCATGGATTTAAGTTTTGAAAACCTTAATACGTATTTTCAGTTGGAGAACCCGGAAAATAAAAATATATTATTGCTTATTCTGGAAACCCTTTTTATGAAAAAAAGATACCCTATTATAGAAGAGATAATAAATAATCAGAGGATTTTCAGGGAGGATGAAAACATAATACTTTACTGGCAGGGATTGGTTTTATTTAAGAAAAAGCAATATAATCTTGCCAGAAAAAAGCTTCGGAAGATAAGGCCGGATTTTATTTATTATAGACAGGCACTTCATTTGCAGTGGCTCCTAAACCTTCTCTTGCCAGGCAGCCCTGAATCCAGAAGTATAGCCAATCAACTAAAATTGATGGGGGACTATATAGATTGGAATCTGGTCCTCTATATTAACCGGATCTATTTTTACAGGGAAAGGGTTTTAATTAGCTTTGAGAATGCAATAACAGGTTTAAGGTTTTATATCCGTCTTTTATATTTTCTGGATTTATTTATCGAATTTTCTTTTCAGGAGGGAATTACTATTCTGCAGGAGATATTAAAAAGCCTCCACTTGCCAGGTACAAATAGCAATTTGGGTATTTTATTTTATTTTCATGGTTACCGGAACCAGGCTGCTGAGTATTTGCAGAGGGCTTTAAAGGAAGGCCCGGCTCTAACGGAACTAAATTTTCTGGAAGACCTAAATAGGAAAATGGGGGAAAATACAGAAGAGACGGAATGGAGTGAAAAGTCTGAATATCTCCTTTTACCGGGAGAAATCATCCTTTTTTGCAGGAATTCTTCCCTCTTTGTCGAATAGTAAAAAGGTCATATCCAAAAAAAATAATTTTTTTGTTTTTTTTTGTTACTAATAATATATAATAGGCAATATAGGTAATTATATTAGCTTGATTTTTTCCAAATGTGAGTAATGGGGGAGATATTTGTGACAATTGATATAGCATTTAGCTTATTTGGCGGCCTGGGACTCTTTATATACGGCATGGTCCAGATGAGCGAGGGGCTGCAAAAAGCTGCCGGTAAAAGGCTTAAAAACCTTTTAGGAATGCTTACAACCAACCGTTTTATTGGCCTTCTGGTAGGTACAGTGGTTACAGCAATTATCCAGAGCAGTAGTGCCACTACAGTTATGGTGGTTGGTTTTGTTAATGCTGGTTTAATGACTTTGAAACAATCTATCGGTGTTATTATGGGGGCCAATATTGGTACAACTATTACGGCCCAGTTAATAGCCTTTAATTTGAGCAAATATGCCTTACATGCTGTGGCAATAGGGGCTATTTTTTATCTTTTTGGCAAGAGTGAACGCAGCCAATATTATGGACAGGTTATTTTTGGTTTTGGTGTCTTATTCCTGGGTATGACTATAATGAAAGACACTATGGCACCTCTGGGTGAATCCCAGCTTTTTATTGAACTGGTACATAGATTTGGCAGGTATCCCTTATTGGGCTTACTGGTGGGAGCCCTGGTAACCATGGTTGTCCAGAGCAGTAGTGCCAGTGTCGGTATCTTATTAAGTTTACTGGCTGTCGGTGCCATTGATTATAAGGTAGCTTTACCTATCTTACTTGGCTCTAATATTGGGACAACCATTACTGCTATCTTATCCAGTATCAGTGCCAACAGGACTGCTAAACAGGCTGCTGCAGCCCACTTAATATTTAATTTGCTTGGTTCTGTTCTTGTAATGGCCTTTTATTACATTATTCCCGATTTTGGCAATCTGGTTGAGCAGGGGGTAGGCAAATTTACCGGTATTATTGGTGGTGTAGCCACTCCAGAAAGAATGTTGGCCAATACCCATACCTTATTTAATGTAATTAATACCATAATCTGGATTCCCTTTGTCGGTTTCCTGGTTACATTGGTCAAAAAAATGGTGCCCGGGGAGGAAATTACCATTAAACGGGGCCTGACTTATCTGGACGAACGTATGCTGGAGACTCCTGGTTTTGCCCTCAGTCAACTGAAAAAGGAAGCATTGCGCATGTATGATTTAGCAGCAGAGATGGTGAAAGAAACAGAAGAGGCTTTCCGGGAATACGATCTGGAACTGGTACAGGCGGTAGAAGAGAAGGAAGATATTATCAATGAACTGGAAGAGGAGCTGGTGAAATTTATAACTAGATTCCCCCGCCATTCTATGTCAGAGACAGATATTAAGACTATTGATCTGTATTATGCCATAATTGATGATATAGAGAGTATGGCTGATGATGCTCATGATATTGTTGAGTTGATTAGGTATAAGCAGGAGAATGATATTGAGTTTTCCGGTGAGGCCCAGGAGACCATTGATAACTGCTTCAACAAGGTTTTTGAAATGATGGCAGATACCAGAGCCATTATCCAGAAATTCGATAAAGAATTGGCTGAAAAGATTCTGGCAGGAGAAGCCTATATGGATAGATACCAGATTGAGACCAGGAATGGCCATATGGAAAGACTGGGTAAAGGGATCTGTGACCCCAATGCCGGTATAATTTATCTGGAAGTCCTGGATGATCTGGAACATATCAGTGACCAGATGGCGGATATTGTACATAGTATGCTGGATTTCAGGGGAAGATAATAGGATTTTTTAGATTTTAATTTAATAGAGACAGGTCAAAGGACTCCTTTTATAGGGAGTTCTTTTTTTATTATAATAGAAGAAAGGCTGGCATTTGCCTGTTAGGGAGGGAATGATTTGAGGAAGGTACTGGTTATTGATGATGAAGAGAGTATCAGGGAACTGATCAGGTTTAATCTGGAGATGGCGGGTTTTTCAGTTGAACTGGCAGCAGATGGACAGGAGGGCCTGGACAAACTCGATGATTCGATAGATCTTGTAATCCTGGATCTAATGTTACCGGTACTGGATGGTTTGACAGTATGNNTAAAATTACCTGGGGAGAATTGGAGTTAAATACAGCCAGCCATGAAGTGCGGAAAAGGGGCCAATTAATTGATTTAACCCCAAAGGAGTTTGACTTGTTGAAATTATTTTTATTAAATAAGGGGAAGGTATTGACCAGGGAACTATTATTGGAGAAAATATGGGGTTATGAGTATGATGGTGATACCAGGACAGTAGATGTTCATATCAGGAGATTAAGACAAAAAATCGGTGAAGAATATATTACTACTGTAAGAGGGGTGGGCTATAAGATTGTTGAAATGGAATAAATACAGTATAAGAAGACAATTGATTTCTGTATTTATTATTGTCCACGTAATTTTTCTACTGTTTTTAATTTTTTATTATAATTATAGCCTGCGCCAGTCCTATCTTGGTCAGGTGGAGGATAGCCTTTACCATCAGGCCCTTTTAATAAGGGAAAATATCAGTGCTGATAATTTTCAATTTAGCAATATTGATCAGTGGGCCAGAGAAGTGGGAGGAAAAATCGAGAAGAGAATAACCATCATAAATAGGGATGGTCAGGTAATAGCAGATTCTGTGTTTTCAGTGGAGGAAATGGACAATCATCTTGGAAGGCCTGAAATACAGGCAGTTCTCACTGGGGAGAGATCTGGCAAAGACATCCGGCAGAGCGGTACCTTAAATATCGACATGTACTATCTGGTAGTACCAGTAAATAATGAATCATTTAGTGGTTTTATAAGATTGGCAGAATCACTGGAAGATATTGATGCTGTGCTTAATACCAATATAAAGAATAATATTTCTTTCTTTATAATAATCCTTATATTGTACTTATTTTTGATCTGGAAAATTACTAGCAATATTATTAACCCCTTGAGTCAGATTACTGATCAGGTAAGAAAGATGGCTAATGGTAATTTGCAGGAAGAAATAAGGCTCAGGGCAAATGCTAATGAGATTGATACTCTGGCCAGAGCCTTTAATTTTATGGCTCAGCAGTTAAAAACAAAGATCGAGCAAGTTTCAGCTGAGCGGAATAGGGCAGAGGCAATATTGACAAATATGGTAGATGGACTTCTTGTTACAGACAAAAATTTAATGATAAAACTTGTAAACCCTGCGGCCAGAAAGATGTTCTCTTTACAAGATAAAGAATTCCTGGGAAAAAGTATTATTGAGGTTTTCCGCTATCATGAGATTGAGGATAATTTTATGAAAGCTATGGAAGAAAACAAATTATTTACAGCGGAATTACAGATTCCGGGAGAACCAAACAAAATATTAAAGTCTAACTTTGTAGCAATCAATAATGAACGGGGTCAAGTTATTGGCGCCCTGGCTGTCCTGGCCCTGATCATATATTACGTTTTCAGCCAGGGCATGGCTGTGATCAATTGGGAATTCTTAACCGGGATGCCCAGGATGGGTATGAGTGAAGGAGGAATTTTACCTGCTATACTGGGTACCTTTTACCTGGTAGTGGGAGCTGTTTTTTTTGCAGCCCCTCTGGGTGTGCTGGCAGCAATTTATTTAACAGAATATGCTAAACAGGGTAAGCTGGTGAAAATAATCAGAATTGGTGTGAACAACCTGGCTGGTGTTCCTTCAGTAGTATTTGGTCTATTTGGTCTAGCCATTTTTGTCAAGCTTTTTGGTTTTGGTGTCTCCATATTATCAGGTTCGGCTACACTGGCCATCGTTATTTTACCCACCATTATCAGGGCTGCAGAAGAGGCCTTACTGGCAGTGCCTGCCGAATACAGGAGTGCCTCACTGGCCCTGGGAGCCACCCGCTGGCAGACCATTAAAAAGGTTACCCTGCCTGCAGCCATGCCGGGTATTCTGACCGGAATTATCCTGGGTATAGGTCGTGTTGCTGGTGAAACAGCCCCAATTATGTTTACTGCAGCTACTTTTTTTACCATGCGCTTACCTTCATCAATATTTAGTGAAGTAATGGCTTTACCTTATCATATCTATGCCCTGGTGACTACAGGAACCATGCCTCATAAACAGGTTCCTCTGGCCTTTGGTACTGCCGTGGTACTTCTGGCTCTGGTCTTAATGATAAATTTATTTGCTATAGTATTGAGGATAAGATTTGATAAAAAGGTAAAAAGATAAAGAAAGATTTGGTCCTGGAAAGGAGATATGCTTAATATGGGAAAGAATAAAATTGAGGTAAGGGATTTAAATTTTTATTATGGCGATTTTAAGGCTTTAAAAGATATTAATATAGATTTAAAGGCAAATACAGTGACTGCCCTGATCGGGCCTTCTGGCTGTGGAAAGTCCACTTTTTTGCGAATCCTGAACCGGATGAATGATTTAATAGACGGCAGTCGGGTAGAAGGCAAGGTAGAATTAGATGGGCTTGATATATACGGGCAAGAGGTAGATGTAGTAGAGCTGCGAAAAAGAGTCGGTATGGTCTTTCAGCAGCCCAACCCATTTCCCAAAAGTATTTATGATAATGTTGCCTATGGTCCCCGCATACATGGTATCAAGAATAAGGGCCAGCTGGATGAAATAGTTGAAAGGAGCCTGAGGGGGGCTGCCCTGTGGGATGAGGTCAAGGACCGCCTTCATAAATCTGCCCTGAGCCTTTCTGGCGGGCAGCAGCAGCGACTCTGTATTGCCAGGGCTCTGGCTGTAAAACCGGAGGTCCTTTTGATGGATGAGCCGGCTTCTGCCCTTGACCCAATCGCTACAGCAAAAATAGAACAGTTAATTGAGGAATTGAAGGAAAATTATACGATAATTATCGTAACCCACAGTATGCAGCAGGCAGCCCGGGTATCAGATCTTACAGCCTTCTTTTTGATGGGTGAATTAATCGAATATGACCGGACCCTGAAAATCTTTGAAAACCCCTCTGATCAGAGGACAGAGGACTATATAACCGGACGTTTTGGTTAAAATTTTTTAAAGGAGTGAGCTTAGTGAGAGCAAGCTATCATGAATCTCTGCTAGAATTAAAAAACGATGTTTTGAAGATGGCCAGCCTGGTGGAGGATGCAATTATCAAAAGCGTAAAGGCTTTGCAGAATGGAGATCTGGAACTGGCGGAAAAGATAATCAAGGATGATGGAAAAATAGATGAGATGGAATTAACCCTGGAGGACAAATGCACAAGATTAATTGCCTTACAGCAGCCTGTAGCCAGGGATCTACGCCTGATCATCGCCATATCCAAACTGCTCACAGACCTGGAGCGGATAGGTGACCATGCAACCAATATTGCTGATATAGTCCTGGAGATTGGTGGTGAACCTTTAATCAAACCCTTAATTGATATTCAGCGGATGACGGAATTGGCCACAAAACGTTTAAGACAGAGTATTGATTCCTTTGTAAATCTGGATATTGAATTAGCTAAAACTGTTGCCCGGGCAGATGATGAACTTGATATCATAGAACAGCAGATAATCAGGGAGTTATTTACCTATGTACTGGAAGATCCCAGGACTATACGACAGGTCACTCAGCTGATCCTGGTGGCCAGGTCACTGGAACGGATTGGTGATCATTCAACGAATATCTGTGAGAGGGTCATTTACATGGTCAGTGGTGAGAGACAGAAATACTAAAGGGAATGCATTTTACAGCATCCCCTGAAGGGAAGAAGTGTTTATAGTATAAAAAACACTAACCTTCTCCGGTTCCAGGACCGGCAAACCCTTATTGAATTATATTTCCCCTATAAACACCGCTCCCTTCATCAGTAGTATATGGACTCTGGCTTTTTATTATACATTTTTTATAAATTTTTATTGGAACTTATTTCCTCTTGATTATATATCCCAGTTTTCCATGCCGGCCAGGGTTTTGGTTTCTTCTTCTGTAAATCCAGCCTCTATTAAACTCTCTATTACATCCTTCTTGTTTCCAGGAATATAGGTTAATAAAAATTCCGCCCTGCCCTTTATCTGAATCTGTTCCAGGCCAGCCGGGAGAAAATAAGTTTTACCAGGGTTGAGTTGATAATTTTTATTAGCACAGATAAGATCTCCTTCTCCGGCTAGGTTTATAAGAATATAAAACCTGTCGCCAGAAAGGTTTAACTGGTAAGCGGTTTTAGTATTGATTTTCTCGGTCACGAAATAGGGACAGGCGGCCAGGAAAGCCCTGGTATAATCTCCATTATCTTTTACAAGAGGCCTGCTGTGTGTATGGTTACTTTTTCTCTTAAAATCTATTACAGCAAGGGCTTTTTCTATATGGAGCTCTCTTCCCTTTCCGTCTTCCCCTTTTCTAATCCAGTCATAAAGGCGATAGGTAGTATCAGAGTTTTGCTGAATTTCAGCTAGTAAGATTCCTTCGCCAATGGCATGAACGGTACCGGCCGGTATAAAAAAGATATCCCCTTTTTTTACTTCTACTTCATTCAGGTATAATTCAATCTGGCCTTTTTCAATAGCCCTGGCCAGGGTTTCTTCTGTAGTACCATTTTTCAGGCCATAGATAAGTTTTGCCCCTGGTTTTGCCTCCAGTATATACCACATTTCTGTCTTGCCATACTCATTTTTCTCTTCCCTGGCATATTCATTATCTGGATGAACCTGGACAGATAATCTATCATTTGCATCAATAAATTTAATCAGCAATGGAAAGGTTTGCTGATTTTCTGATTTTATTCTTTTCCCCAACAACGGCTCAGGATTTTCTTTAATAAGCTCTAAAAGTGTTTTGCCTTTATATGGGCCATTGGCAATAACACTGGTACCATGGGGATGAGCAGCAAGCTCCCAGCTTTCGCCGATTTTATTCCCGGGCAAGTTTCTTTTGTATACTCTTTTTAAGTTGTCACCACCCCAGATTTTGCTTTTGTAAATAGGCTCAAATTCTAAAGGGTATAGAATCAATTTTAATCTCCTCCTGGAATTTGCTTATACTTTTAAGTTCTATTTCTACCAGGACAGGATAAATCCCTTTTTTGAGTTTTTCTTTTTAATATGCTAAAATAGTTAAAGATGTAGGAGGAGATATAATGATTAGGAAATTTGCCAGGTATTACAGGCCACACTGGAAATTGTTTATACTGGATATTACCTGTGCTTTTTTATTGGCTATAGCTGATTTGGTATATCCTTATATGAGCAGATTATTTATTGATATTTATATACCAGACCGAAACCTGAATATGATGCTGAAAATGTCTTTCTTTTTGTTACTGGTATTTATTATCCGTTATATTTTACAGTATATAGTTACATATTGGGGTCATGTACTGGGTATTAGAATGGAAGCAGATATGAGGAAGGATTTGTTTTCTCATTTACAGACCCTTTCCCTGAAATTTTATGATAATAACCGGGTAGGTTATTTAATGTCCCGGATAGTAAATGATTTAAATGACATTTCAGAATTAGCCCACCATGGACCTGAAGAGATTTTTATTTCAGTGATTACATTATTAGGGTCTTTTATAATTATGTTGTCCATGAACTGGGTTCTGGCCTTATCTACTTTTCTGATGGTTCCTATCATGATTGTCTTTGTTATGAAACTAAGAGGGAAGATGTACCAGAGGTTTCTGGATAATAAAATAAAGATAGCAGAGGTCAATTCCCAGATAGAAGAGAGTTTGAGTGGAATCAGGGTAGTAAAATCCTTTACCAATGAAGATTATGAAGAGGAGAAATTTGACCTGGGTAATAACCGCTTCCGCCAATCTCGGGAAAATGCCATGGAGGCCATGGCCCAATTTAACTCTGGTATTAACTTTTTTAATAATATGATTGAATTAATTACTATAGCTACCGGGGGCTATCTGGTTTACCTGAACAGGCTCACAGTTGGTGAGTTAGTTGCCTTTTTAATCTATGTTAATATGTTTATGCGGCCCATACGAAGGATAGCCAATTTAAACGAGCAGTATCAGAGAGCCATGACTGGTTTTGGCAGGTTCCAGGAAATCCTTGCTGTAAAACCGGATATAGTAGAAGAGGAGAACCCTCTTGTTCTGAAAGATGTCCGGGGTGAGATTGAATATAGGAATGTATCTTTTAGTTATGATAATGATAGCCAGGTCCTGGAAGATATCAATCTGAAGATAAAGTCAGGAGAAACTATAGCTTTTGTGGGACCCTCGGGAGCCGGTAAGACTACTTTATGTAATCTACTACCCCGTTTTTATGAAATAAATAAAGGGGCAATATTACTTGATGGAATAGATATTAGAGACCTATCATTAAAGAGTTTACGGGCCAATATAGGTATAGTACAACAGGATGTTTTCCTCTTTAATGGGACTATCAGGGATAATATTGCCTATGGAAAACCCGGAGCTACTGATGAAGAGATTGTTGAAGCTGCTAAAAAGGCTGCTGCCCACGATTTTATAATGGAATTGAGCAATGGTTATGAGACAGAGATAGGAGAGAGGGGGGTAAAGCTTTCTGGTGGCCAGAAACAGAGAATCTCTATAGCCAGGACCTTCCTGAAAAATCCGCCCATCCTGATCCTGGATGAAGCAACTTCTTCACTGGATAACGAGAGTGAACGGGTCATCCAGCAGTCACTGGACCAGCTGGCTAAAGGCAGGACAACCCTGATCATTGCCCACAGATTATCAACCATACAAAATGCAGACCGGATTATTGTTCTTGCTGAAGAGGGGATTGTCCAGGAAGGAACTCACAATACCTTAATAAACAGTAAAGGCCTTTACCGGGATCTTTATTTAAGCCAGTTTGATTTTGATGAAAGGTCTTATGTTGTCAATGAATAAAGGGGGATGATTCCCTTTTATATTGAATTCCAGGGGGTATTATATTGAAAAACAAAAATGAGGGAAGTCTTAATACTACTTTAATAGCCATCTGTGTTTTCCTTGTTTTTTTTCTTATATTTGATTTGGATATATGGTTTATTTTGCTCTGTTTGCTTGTCCTTTTTCTCTTCAAAGATAATAATGGGAAAGATATTGTTTATGAAATGGAAATAAGGGAAGAATTTAATACTGCAATAAAGGAATTAGAGATAGATATAAATACCGGTATTGGAGAACTAAAGATAGACAGTCTAGATCATGTAGATTATTTATATGAACTGGGTACTGCGAAAGCAGGAGAGTACAGACCTGTGGTAGACTATTCAGAGAAAGAAGAAGCAGGATATTTAAAGATCAGCCAGAGAAATGATATAAAATTTATAGGAAAAAACAAATGGAAATTGAATTTGCATCCTCTGTTTACCCATACAATAGATATAAATATTGGCATGGGGAGATTTAATTTTTCTCTTGAGAATCTGAAGATTAAGGATTTAAGGATAAAAAGTGGGCTTGCCAGGCTGAATGTTTTTCTGGGCCAGGACACAGAGGCTATGAAATTAAAAATGGCTGTATCGAATATTAGCTTAAATCTACCGGAGGGTAAAGCAGTCAGTATAAAAATGGATACTTTAATATGTAATAATAATTTTACAGACAGGGGCTTAATAAAGACAGGGGAGTATTATAAATCTCCTGATTTTGAGACAGCAAGTGATAAGCTAGAGATAGAAATTAATAGCCCCCTTAGCTATCTACAGCTACATTATTATAAAGCAGATTAAAATACTGTTATTTATAGCAATTCCTTCTTTAAAACAAATATAATATAGTGTATAATAAGAGGGAATCCAGGTAAGGATTCCCTTTTTAAGAATTCCAGAGGGGGAAATGAGATGGGAGTTAAAAAGTTATATCGTTCAAGGACTGATAAGGTACTGGGCGGGGTCTGTGGAGGGATTGCAGATTATTTTCAAGTTGACCCTACCCTGATAAGATTGTTGGCGGTGATCCTCTTCTTTGCAGAAGGGATAGGCTTTTTATTTTACATTATAGCCTGGATGATTATACCGGAAAGAGGGGAAGAAAACTTTATTGATGTAGAAGCAGAGGTTGAGGAAGAGGATAATTCATCCAGTACAGAAAACAAAAACGGCAATAAAGGGGAAAAAAGTTATAACCCACAAAAATTACTGGGCTTTATTTTAATCGGTGCAGGCATTTTCTTTATTCTTGATAAGTGGTTCTTTTTCTTTGCCTGGCATCGGGCCTGGCCTCTAATACTGGTAGTCCTGGGAGCATATTTTATAATTAAGGGGGTCAGAAATGATGGATGACCGTAAAAGATCCCAGATTGATGGCGGGATTATTCTTATTGGCCTGGGTATTTTATTTATGTTAAGGACTACTGGAGTAATAGGTGGTTTTAATTGGTCTCTCCTATTTCGCTTCTGGCCAGTCTTAATAATCCTGGTTGGCCTTAACCTGATCTTTAAGGAGACACCCCTGTGGTGGTTTACGACGGTAGTCTTTGTTCTGGGTGTCATTGTTTTATTTATAATTAATCCAGAAATTGACTACAACAGGCATAATCAGCACTCCTTTGTGGAAGATGGAGAATATTTAAGCTATAATATGCCTCTCCAGGATCCAATTACAGAATTGGAGCTAGACCTAAATATAGGAGCTGCAAGCTTAGTACTGGACAGGGTAAATGATGATAATAATTTATATGAGCTTATTACTGATAGGAGAGGGATAAGGCCAGAGATAGATTATTCTTTCAGGGAGGAGACCGGCTACTTAAAGATTAAGCAGAGCAAAGAGATTAGATTCTCTACTCTATCAAGACGAAACAATTGGCAATTGCAATTAAATCCCCACCTGACTCATAACATAGAAATTAACACCGGGGCTGGCCAATTTGAACTGGATTTTAATAATTTAAAGATAAAAGAATTAACGGTAAATAGCGGTGCTGCTAAAATGATTATATACCTGGGCAGTGAGATAGAAACTGTTAAATTAAATATGGGTGCCGGCAACATAGATTTATATGTGCCAGAAGAAAAGGCAGTCAGTATCAAAACTGGACTTTTATTCAGTAATAACAACTTTAAAGAACTGGGTTTAATAAAGACAAATAATTATTATCAAACACCAGATTTTGCTGATTCTCACGAAAAGATCAAGATAGAGATCAATTCACCGCTTACAAATATTAAGCTGCACTTCTACTCAGTAGATTAGCAGCTTCTTTTTTTTCTGCCAGATATTACATTAGTACTGGCAAGATGACCTATGTTATAATAAGTATAAATGTTATTTGTGGAGGTGAGCTTATTGAGGTTTAATATAAAATTGACTGCCATAATACTTCTTTTTATCATGTTTTTTCACCTCACTGGTTTTGCTATAATGGGAGCAGGAGCAGCTAAAGCAGCTTTCTGGGAGGAGCAGAAGGGTAATATTTTTACCCTGATCAAAGCATTTCTGATGCTCTGGATTTTAAATATAATGAGAGATAATCTAAGTGGTGATAATAATACGGACTTGATTACGACCACCATCATGAATTCCATCAATACGGGCTATTAACTCTATAGAGAAACTATAAAGAAATAATGAAAGCAAAGAGACCTGGTTAGCAGACCAGGTTTTTCACATTTTTGGAGATAAACCATATTATATAGAAGAAAGGGAGGTTGTTAATCTTGTGTTAATTTACTTGGCCTGGTTAATATTGTTAGCTTTAATAGCTGCATATATTACGGGGTTATATAGTCAATATGCATATTGGAATAAGAATTATTTTAAATTATTTGCCAAGCGAGGTGAAAAGAGAGAGGAGGGTTTTTTGGAAATTAAAGAAGGCGGAGAAAGCTAGTTTTATTATGAGTTAAGGAGGGAATTTGATGAGTGGACCACAGAGTGGAGAAAGCCTGGAGATCATTGAAGCACCAGTAGTTATTGGGGAAAACGTTGTCCAGAAGATGAAGGTAAGTAGTCTTAGCCTGGATATTCCAGCAATAAAGATAAAGGATATAGATATCTTCCTGCAAGACATAGAAACAGAGGTAATTGAAAATAAGGTTATAATACAGGGGATAATACATAAAGAGATATTTTATCTTGGTCATGATCAGGTTTTCCATCATCAGGCCGAAGATACCCAGTTAAGCACTTTTATAGACATTCCTGGTGCAGCAGCCGGTATGGAAGTAGTGCTAGAGCCCAGCATAGAACATGTCAGTGCTAAAGTGCTGGCTGAGGGAAAGCTAATAGAATTAAGTATTATAATTCAGCTATTTGTAAAAGTTCTATCCCGGAAAGAGTTAATTGTGAAAACAGGGACCGGTCCCCTGGTTAAAGTAGAAAAGCTGATCGGAGAAAACTCAGTTCAGGCTATCATAGCCAATGACCTGGACTTAACAATAAAAGCCAGAAAGATTGTAGATATAATTGCAGAGCTTAAAGAACTGGAAGTAGAAGCTATAGATGATCTGGTTATTCTTCAGGGTGTAGTTTATAAAGAAATCTATTATATAGGTGAAGATGAATTAGAGCATCAAGCCAGTGAGGAAATACCTTTTAGTGAGTTTGTAGATATTCCTGGTACAGAACCGGGTATGAATGTACAGGCATATTGGCAATTTGAAAATATCAAGGATAATTTAAATACAGATGGAATTACTATCAATCAAAAAATCGCCCTGGATGTAACTGTCAAAGTAACAGAAACTATTCAGACCAATCTGGTAACAGGAAAAGACTCTCTGGTTATGCTGCCAGAGGTCATTGGTGAAAATACCAAACAGTTTTTGAATGAAAGCAGCTTGACCCTGAAGGAGGAAGCCAGAGAGATAAATGCTATTAAGGCTACTTTTCTTGATATAAGTGCTGAGGCTGTCAATGAGAAGGTTATTGTCCAGGGACTAATCAGGAAAGAATTAAGCTATTATGATAAAGATAATTTTGAATATGTAGAGGAAGAAGAGATACCCTTCTGTACCCTGGTAAATGTAGTAGGGGCCAGGCCTGGTATGCAGGTTGATGTGATACCATCTATATACCTTCTGGAACCAGTTTTAGCAGCTGATGGGAAGGAATTAAGCCAGAAATACATCGGGGAAATCTTTGTGAAAGTAACTGAAAATATACAATTTAATCTTTGTGAAGTGGAAACCTATCAACAATAATAAAAAGCCTGGATTACCAGGCTTTTTATTATATTTTCCCGGATTTAATCATTATCCCCGGGGGAGGGAGATGGCTTTAGCTATAGGTTCCTTACTCTTTCCTGGAGAGGATAAAGGTCCAGCCTTGTGCCAGTTTCACCATCATAGAGGGTAAAGATTAGCTTATCTTTATAGAAATAAGCTGTATTTATTTTGAAAACCTGATATGTACCAGGTGCTGGATTTCCTACCATAATAACTTCAAAGCCCCTATATTGAATCAGATTAACCCGGGCATTTCTGATCAAAATTCCCAGCTGTCCTTGCTTAATATTATAATTATCATTATAACCCAGGTAGCCCAACCTTCTTTCTAATTCTTCCTGTTCCTGATAGGTATAGATATTAATTCTTGCCAGGTCAGAGCTTTTAGTGTAATTTCCAGACACTTCGTCATAACGTTCCAGAGGTATATATTGAACAGCAGGATATTTAAAAATCTTTCTCGAATAGCCAAAGGGCATTGTTTCCACCTCCCAGGATATTTTATGAGGGAAGGGGCCTAATTGTGAAAAACAATTCTCTCACACTGTCATATTTAGTTCTCCCTGACTATATATATAATAAATAGGAGTAGGCTTTTCACATTTTAATCTTTTATGCATATATTATAAATGACAGATTTAAAACTTTTTCAGGAAGGAGGAGTCAGATTGGCTGTAAATTTCAATGAAGAGCTAATTCGAGTTGAATATGTAATAGGAGAAGAAGTAGTAACTGAATCCATTACAGGAACTATCACCATACCGGAAGAAAAACCCCCTGCAGAGAGGATAATTGATGTAAGAGATTTTGGTATAAATAATTTACAGACTATCATTGAAGATGGTGGAGTTGAAATTACGGGTAATATTGAGATTGGAGTAACTTATGTCGGAGTGGTACCTGAAGATCAACCACAACAACCTGTACATTTTGTAGAGGGTTCCTTGCCTTTAAGAAATTTTGTGGATATTCCCGAAGCAGAGCCAGGCATGAATGTTTTTGTAGATATTATTATCCGTAGAGTTTCCTTTGAACAGGTCCGTATTCCACCATTGGAAGAAGGAGAAGTTTTCGGCGGAACAAGAACCATTGAAGTAACAGTGGTAGTACAGAAATTTGTTAAGGTAACTGAGTACAGACAGATAACAGTTATAACAGATGTGACAGGTATACCAAAAGAAAACATAACTGATGAATTATTGAGGATTGAAGATGTTATTGGTGAGAATGTCTTAACTGTAGTAGTAAGTGGAGAATTGACACCACCAGAAGAAATGGGGAAACCACCAATCGAAAGGGTACTCAATGCTACAGCAGAGCTGGTAGGTGATATTCAAACAGAGATCACCGATGATGGGGTAATTGTGGAAGGTACAATAATGGGTGGCGTTATGTATGTAGGTATAGTTGACCCGGATGAGCCACAACAGCCTGTACATTTTATGGAAGATACCTTTACTTTCAGTGAGGCCATAGATGTACCCGGGGCTGAAAAAGGGATGAATGTTCATGCCAATGTCTTTATTCAGAGAGTATCCTATGATATTATCCGGGGTCCCAATGGTGAGATCCGGACTGTAGAAATCGATGTTGTCCTGCGGATCTTTGTTAAGGTTACTGAACCCAAGCAGGTCAGGGTAGTAACAGATATAATCAGTGATCTGGTGGAAATCGAACGGGAGTTGCTGCGGGTTGAAGATGTAGTAGGGGAAGATACGGTCCATGAGACTGTGACCAGGAGATTAACAATTCCAGATTCAGATCCTTTCAAACCACCGGCAGAGAGGATTATTGAATCTCAGGCCAGAATAGTAGATCGGGATGTTACTGTAGAGCCTGGTGGAGTCCTGATAGAAATGGATATTGAAGGCAGTATAGTCTATGTAGGGGCAGTAGAGGAAGAACCCTTCCAACCAGTGCACTTCTATGAAGAGGTCTTCTCAGATGATAACTTTATTGATATACCTGGTGCAGAGCCTGGTATGAATGCCCATGTAGAGGTCGAGGTAACCAGAAGCAGTGCCGAGTTGGTAAATGTCAACCGTCAGGGAAATACCAGACAGGTAGATATAACCGTAGTGATCAGGAAATTTGCCAAGGTAACTGAATTCAGGCAAATGGAAATAGTAACAGATATAATTGTTGTATCTCCTGTTGCTGACGGAGAATGCCCCCCATCTTATGTTGTCTATATTGTGCAGGCCGGGGATACCCTCTATAAGATTTCCCGCCGTTATAGAACAACTGTAGATGAACTGATCAGGGCTAACCCTGGTATTGATCCCAATAATCTCCGCATTGGCCAGAAAATCTGTGTCCCCAGTACTATTATTAGTCCAAGGGGTTAATATATAGAGGGAACTGTAAGCCTTTGTTGTGCCTTACAGTTCTTTTTTTATGCTTAGCTTTATTCCAGTGTAAAAGTCTTTTTCAGGCCAAAAGAAAAGAGCTGTCCAATGAATTGACTTTTGTCAATTAGGCAGCTCTTTTACTTATTATTTCGCCCAATAGAATGAGGAATACCTCTTTGGTTTACCCTTGAGCGAAGAAAAAATAATCTAAATTTGGAGCGGGAAACGAGACTCGAACTCGCGACCCTCACGTTGGGAACGTGATGCTCTACCAACTGAGCTACTCCCGCAAATTTATTTTTAGTATAGCATATTTTTTTGAAAATGCAAGCTTCTTTTTTCGCCCTTTTTTAAAAATTAACATTATTTTATCCTGTATCCTTATATGTGAGGATGTACCTTATAGATTGAGAGCAAATATCACATTTGGCAAGAGAAAGGCATATATTAATAGTGATAAATTCCTTGATAGGAGGTTATGTACTTGGCAAAAGAGAAAAATAAGGAAGCAAAAAAGAAAAAAGTAAATATAAAGCCCCATAAGGTAAAAAAGGCTATCAAGATTAAAAAGGTCTGAGAAAGGAGGTTATTATGCCCCAGAATTTGCGTGTTGATGAAGTAATTGCAGAAAGGACTGTCGAATCTGAAGTAGTACGTAATGTAAGTATACCAGCAGACAGGCCTGCTGCAGCCAGGGTGGTCAGTGTTAATGCCCGGGTAGAGATCAGAAGTGTGGATCTGGAAACCGGTTTTGTAGTAATCAATGGTATTATTAGATCTACCATATATTATGCTACTGCTGAAGATCCTTCCAATGTGGTAAGTATCAGAAGCAATTTTATTTTTACAGAACGGGTTGCTGTCAGGGGAGCCCGTCGGGGTTATGAGGCTGATGCCGAGGCAGTAATTACGGACATAGATTTTAGTTTAATTAACCAGCGTTCTATTAATCTTGAGTTTACCCTCATGATCGATCTGGATATAAGTGCAGTAGATGTAGTACCAGTTATTCCCTCCAGAAGGGATATCGATATGCGGAGGGAAAGGCTCCGGATACAACGCAGTATCCGGGAGAGGAATTTTACCCGTAATCTTGTGGAGACAATCAGGCTACCTGCTGCTGTATCCAGTATCAGGAGGGTAGTAGATCTTGATAATTCCGTCCAAATTACAGAAATTATTACAACTTATGACCGGGTCAGGGTTCGAGGAATAGTCAGGAGCAATCTGCTTTTTGTAAATGAACGGGGTCAGTTGGAATATGCTGATTTAACCTATGGCTTTAATGAAACCTTTGTTTTTAATGGTGTCACACCTGAAATGAATGCCTATGTCGATACCAATGTAATCAGAGAAGAGGCAAATCTGGTAGATAGCCGGCAGTTGAGGGTCCGGACAGAGGTAGAATTTAGAATCCTGGTTGTTGTTGAAGAATTGGTAGATGTACCTACAGATATAATCAGCCCGGTGGATGGCTTATATCCCGTATCCAGGACTATTCTTGTTGAGCGGATAGTAATAGAAGAAAGGACCAGGATTTCAGCCAGGGATACAACCAGGATACCGGAAGGAAATCCGGATATTGCCCGGGTAATCAGCGCCAGTGGTAATATTCGCAGTGGTAGTGTGGACGTAGATGCGGAGAGGGGTGGAGTTTTAATCAGTGGTATCATTGATGCCAATGTTATTTATGTTGCTGCTTTGCCCCAACAGCCAGTGTATTTTGCCCCTGCTACCATCCGTTTCAGCTCTTTTTTAAGTTTTCCCCAGGTAAGAAGCAATATGCGGGCCTTTGCTGATATTGATATTGTCAGTATATCTGCCAGCCAGATTTCAGAACGGGAAATAAGTGTCAGGGCTACCCTGGATGTAAATATTCTGGTTACAGAACGGGTTCGTGTTCCCGTAATTACTGGGATTTCTGACCGGCCAGTAGAAGTACCCAGGCCAACTCCTCCCACAGGAGACGGCTACATCAGCTATGTGGTCAGAGCAGGTGATACACTCTTTATTATTGCCCAACGCTATGGTGTTTCAGTGGAGAGGCTTATTGCTATCAATAATATCAGTAATCCGGAAAACCTGCAGGTAGGCCAGACTATATTAATACCCCGTAATTAAAAAAGGCCAGGCATTTATAAATAGGAGAGTGGTTATAATAATGCTGAGGTGATATTCAGCATTATGCTAAAAAAATTAAAGATCCTTTATATTTTTATTCCCATTAGCCTTATCCTCTTTTATTTGCTGCAGGCTCCCCTTGCTTCCTTTCTATCTTCAGCACTGGCAATAATTCCTCTGGCTGCTTTGATGTCACATTTGACGGACCAGATACGCCATCAGTTGGGAAGCAGCTGGGGAGGTTTGATAAATATAAGTTTTGCAAATGCCACCGAATTAATTATCTCCCTTTTTGCAATTTATGATGGCTTGTTTAATGTAGTAAAAGCAAATATTACAGGCTCAATAATAATGAATTTACTTCTGGTATTGGGTCTGTCTTTTTTTCTGGGGGGATTAAAATACCAGCGCCAGGAGTTTGACAAATTACTGGCTATTACCAATAGTGTTATGCTAATGCTGGCTGTTATAGGCATGTTAATCCCCGCAATTTTTTATTATGGTTCGGCCAAAATAAAAACAGTAATTTTGGGCCGACTCAGTCTGGGAGTAGGCCTGGTATTATTTATCACCTATCTGGCCGGCTTATATTTTACCCTGATCTTTCATGAACAGGAAAAAGAAGAGGGGGAAGCAAAGAGAAAAGGGTCAGCAGCAGTGTCCGGGACAGGAAGGACAGGTCCAGAAAAGAATAAAAGAGGGGCCAAAAAATCCTGGCCCTATTCCAGCTCAGTATGGAAGAAGATCCTTTTTTTATTTTTAACAACTATTCTGATTGCCCTGGAGGCCCATATTTTAATAAATTCCCTTTCAAGTGTCCAGGAGGTTTTTAAGATCTCTCCAGTCTTTATTGGTGTTATTATTCTACCCCTTATATCCAATATGGCGGAGAATCTGACAGCTATAAAAATGGCCCGGGAAAATAAGATAGACCTCAGTATTAGCATAGCAGTAGGCTCCAGTATCCAGGTGGCCTTATTTTTGGTTCCCCTTTTAATCTTTATCAGCCACTTAATCAAGCAGCCCATGAATATTTTATTTAATATCCTGGAGATTAGTAGTATCGGTTTATCAGTATTGGCCATTAATATAGTTTATTTACAGGGTAAATCCAATTGGTTTGAGGGTCTACAGCTAATTGCTGCCTATCTGATTATAGCCATTGCCTTTTACTTTGCCTGAAGCTATAAAGCTTTCCCCTTTCATGAAAGCTCTTTTCCTGGCTCAATATTTTTTCCCCTAATAAGCACTACGGACTGGTAATTTTAGTTTTTGCCCTGGATAAATCAGGTCACTGGTTAATTCATTGATCCGCTTGATCTCTGCCACAGAGACATTGAATCTCTGCCCTATCTTCCAGAGGGAATCACCCTTCCGCACAGTATAGATGAAATATGAATTATTGTAGCGGTCTGTTGAGGAATCTGATGGATCATCTTTGGGATATTCAATATTACCGGCCAGGCTTTGGCGGATGATTATTGGTGTTCCCACAGTGACCTTGTCATAGACTATTTCTACATCATGGTTATGCATCCGGACACAGCCCAGGGATACGGCCTGCCCTATTAAATGGGGTTGGTTTGTACCATGGATACCATGTTCATTCCAGGTAAATTGCATCCAGCGGCTTCCTAAAACTCCCCCTGGATTTTTGATTTTATTGAGCAATTTAAAATCACCGGTAGGGGTAGGTGTGGAGGGTTTACCAATGGCTACTGGAAAGATATGCTCTATCTGCTCATTATTTTTTAAGATCAGCCGCCGGCTACTCAATTCTATGTAAATTTTATAGGCCATAATAACACCCCCGGTATTTTATATAATCTAGTTTCAGTATATTCAATTCCTTTTAAAGATGTTAAATGCAGGTGGAAACAGGGATGGGATAAGATGGCAGGGCTGACATATAGAAGTAGATAATGATAAATGTTATAATAGAGGCACTGAATTATGTAATACAGGTCTTGTAATTGAGGAGGGTTTGAAATATAAAAATCCAGGCTTGAAATTCAAGAGGGTGGATTGTCAATATTGCCGTAAGGGGGTGAGCAGATGAAAAAAATATTTTTTGTAATAATTATAATAAGTTTCTTGCTGGGCTTCTCTTATTTTTCCCGGTACAAGCTCTTACTGGTTTCCAATAGCTACAATTATCGAGTAGAAGAACCAGGGGGAGGGGCAGAAGAAATAGAATTATTGACCTATAACATCCAGAGGGGTATTGGCCTGGATGGAAAACTGGATCTGGAGCGGACAGCCACTGTTATCAAGGAATCTGGAGCGGATATTATTGGTTTAAATGAAGTGGATTTCCGGACCACTAGAAGTGGCTTGATTAATCAGGCCAAATACCTGGCAGAAGCCCTGGAGATGAATTATGCTTATGGAGCAAGTATAAGTAATTATATTGGCAGCTATGGTAATGCCCTTCTTTCCAGATATCCGATAGTAGATGTGGAGAATTTTATCTTACCGGCACTGGAAGCCAGTGGAGGAGAAAAGCGTTCTTTATTGAAAGCCAGGCTAGAGTTATCCAGGGATAAGTCTATTATTATTCTGCTTACCCACCTTTCTTTAAACAGGGAAGAAAGGAGGGAACAGATCAGGTGGATTAACCAATACCTGGCAGAATTAAGGGAACCATTTATCTTGATGGGGGATTTCAATACAGAGGCCCAGGAAGTCCTGAAATATATCCAGGAGGAGAATAGTACTTTGGTATCTCTGGTTGATGGGGTTAAGACCTACCCGGTACCTGTTCCCATTAAAGGAATTGATCTTTATTTTTCTGATGAAAGGGTAAGGGTATTGGAGGCTGGTGCCCTGGAAAGCCCTGCCTCGGATCACCTGCCCCTCTATTTGAAAATTAAATTATCAGCAGAGAATAAGGCCTGAATAAGGCCTTATTTTAGTATAAGGGGGTTTATCCAGGGGCTATAATATACTGGGATTAAAAAACTACATAATGTTTATAATATATTTTATGATATTAAGTTTTAGCTGGACCGGAGGATGGTGAAGGTGTTTTGGCTGAAAAAAACAGGGGTTCTTTATTGCTAATCGGTGGTGCTGAAGATAAAGAAGGGGAAAGGAAAATCCTGAAGAGGTTTGCCTCTCTGGTTAAGGAGAGGGGTTCCTATCTCCTGGTATTGACTTCAGCTACCAGCAGGGCGGAGGAGGTAGGAAGGGAATATAGGGGAATATTTCAGGAATTGGGGATAGATAGGGTTAAGATCCTGGATATAGATAGCAGGACCAAGGCCATGTCCAGTACAAATGCCACATTACTGGAGGAAGCTGGGGGTATTTTCTTTACTGGCGGGGATCAGCTGAGAATTACCAGTTTTTTTGGTGGAACCAGGGTTTATGATGCACTGAAGAAGGCTTATGAAGGGGGAGCTGTTGTTGCCGGTACCAGTGCCGGGGCATCAGTGGTCAGTGAGATTATGATAGTGGGTGGAGAGGGAGATGACAGCCCCCATTTGAATAGTGTTCGTCTGGCTGCCGGTTTGGGTTTGCTGGAGGAGGTGGTTGTTGACCAGCATTTTGCCCAGAGGGGGAGAATGAATAGATTGCTCTTTGCTGTTGCCTATAACCCTCATATCCTGGGTATTGGTATTGATGAAGATACTGCCATTGAGTTTCAGGCTGAGGCCAGTTTTCTGGTCCATGGTAGTAGAACAGTTACAGTTATTGATGGTAGAGAAATAACTTATAGTAATATTTCAGAGCTGGAGGGGAATCAAGCCCTGGCTCTCTTGAATGTGAAGATTCATGTTATACCAGCAGGGTATGCCTATAACCTGGTAAAGAGAGAAGTGATTATTCCTTGAGTTTAATGGAGGTAAAGAATGAAGATTTTGTCCTATAGAGTATTATTAGGAATAAATGTCTATGCTTACTCACCTGTCCTGGAGGTAGAGATAGAGCTGGGTAGTTATGATCAGTTAGAGAGTAAGGAGCTTCCTGGTTTTAATGAAACTTTATTGGCCTATTTTCCAGGACTGGCTGACCATTATTGTTCCCTGGGGGTTAAAGGGGGATTTCTGCAAAGGTTAAAGGAAGGCACCTATCTTGGCCATATCCTTGAACATCTCTGCCTGGAGATCCAGGCCAGCCTGGACCAGGATGTTTATTATGGAAAGACTATCTGGCAGAAGGAATCCCGTTATAAGATAATTGTAGAGTATGAGGTAGAGGAGATCGGGATTTTTGCTTTCCAGTCTGCCTTCAGGATAATAAAAGAACTGATCTTAAAGAAAGAAATAGAGTTTACTGTCAAGATGATTCAAAAAGAAGGGGCAAGGATTTTGCGCAAATATGGCCTGGGCCCCAGTACCAGGGCTTTACTGGAGGCGGCAAAAGAGAGGAATATCCCCATTATCCCCCTGGACAAAAAGGCCAGCCTCTATCAATTAGGTTATGGGAAAAAACAGAAGAGGATTGGGGCTACTATTGCCTCTACTACTTCCTGTCTAGCTGTGGATATTGCCTGTAATAAGATCCAGACCAAAACCCTCCTGAAAGCAGGAGGTGTACCCGTTCCCCGGGGTTATGTGGTAGAAAAAATAGATCAATTAAAGGATTTGATTTATAAACTGGGAACTCCTTTAGCAGTAAAACCCTATAATTCCAATCATGGTAAAGGTGTTAGCCTGAATATTAAGAACTGGTATGATCTAAAGGAGGCTTTTCAGAAGGCCAGAAAATATAGTGAACTGGTTCTTGTGGAGGAGTATATAGAGGGGAAAGATTATAGGTTATTGGTGGTAGGGGATAAATTGTGTGCAGCTGCAGAGAGGATTCCACCCCGGGTAATTGGTGACGGACAAAGCACTATCAGAGACCTGATTAATATTATCAACAAGTCTCCTGAACGGGGGGAGGGTCATGAGAAAAGATTAACCTCTATCAAGATAGATGAGATGGTCAAAAAGTGTCTTCAGGAACAGGGTCTGGATCTGGATAGGGTGCCTGGGAAAGAAGAACTGATTTATCTTAGATATAATGGTAACCTGAGTACAGGGGGGACAGCAAGGGATGTCACTGATGAGGTCCACCCTGAAAATGCCAGTTTAGCCGTCAGGGCAGCCCGGATAATTGGCCTGGATATTGCCGGAATTGACATTATTGCCAGAGATATCCGGGTACCCCTTAGCCAGCAAAAAGGGGCTGTAATTGAAGTGAATGCAGCTCCAGGAATAAGAATGCACCATTACCCCCAGGAGGGTAAGGCCCGGGATGTGGCTGGAGCCATCCTTGATTATCTCTTCCCGGAGGATGAGGGGAGAATACCTGTCATCGCAGTAACGGGGACCAATGGTAAGACAAGTACCTGCCGTTTAATGGCTAAAATCTTCCGCCAGGTATATGATAATGTAGGTTTAACCATAAGTGGAGGAACCTATATAAATGATTCCTGTATCAGGCCGGGTGATAATACAGGGCCAGTCAGTGCCAGAAGTCTTTTGCAGGAAGCAATAGTGGATATAGCTATTCTGGAGACAGCCCGGGGAGGGATTCGGCGGAAAGGCCTGGCTTATGATGAAAGTGATATTGGTATTATCTTAAATATCTCCGAGGATCACCTGGGGGTAGATGGTATTGAAAGCCTGGAGGAGCTGGCTGATATAAAAGCCCTGGTTATTGAAACTGTAAAAAAAGACGGGGCCTGTATTTTAAATGCAGATGATCCCCTGGTAGTCAGCCTGGCCAGGAAGGCCAGGGGCCAGCTTGTCTATTTTTCCAGCAAGGGTAATAATCTATTAATTAACTCTCATTGCAGCCAGGGAGGTAAGGCAGTCTATCTGGAAGACAATTCGATTATCTATCAGGAGGGTGATAAGAAAGAGCTTATCCTGGAGGATATCAGGGAGGTTCCCTTTACTTACGGGGGATTGGCTACCCACAATATAGAGAATATCCTGGCTGCAACAACAGCAGCCTTATCTTTTCCTGTGGAAGCAGAAGTCATCAGAAAAGGATTATTGGCTTTTGGCCATAGCAGGAAGGATAATCCTGGCCGCTTGAATATTTTTGAGGGCCATGATTTGAAGGTTATCCTGGATTATGGCCATAATCCGGCAGGCTTTAGAGAGGTTTTCAAATTCATGAAAAAATTAAAGGGGAAGAGGCTGGTTGGTGTAGTGGGGGTACCTGGTGACAGGAAGGATGATTTGATCATCAAGGCCGGCGAGGTCTGTGGTAGGTATCTGGATCAGGTATATATAAAGGAAGACAGGGATTTACGGGGCAGAAAGGCGGGGGAAGTGGCTGCCTTAATTCAAAAAGGCTTAGAGAGGGTTGCCTTTGGGGGTTTCTATAAATTTATTGCAGATGAGAAGGAAGCCCTGAAGGAAGCCCTGGCCAATGCTTTGCCGGGGGATATAGTGGTCTGTTTTTATGAAGAGGAGCCGGAAAGGCTGGTTCAGATAATCCAGCAGGGAATAATTGAGTTTGAAACCAGGGAAGTCTTTGTGGAGGGAGGCCAGGAGGAGCTTTATTTAATTAAAAGGTGATGTTATAATAATAGCTGGGGAGGTTTTTAAGATGGATTCAATAATTGTTCCTGCTCCAGCTAAAATTAACCTGGCCTTGAAGATTAAAGGGCTCAGGACTGATGGCTTTCATGAGGTGGAGCTGATTATGCAAAGTATTAGCCTTCATGACCGGATCGAGATCAGGAAAAACAAGGGGGGTATTAGCATCAAGACCAGTGATTCCTCACTGCCAATAGACAGGGCTAATCTGGCTTATAGGGCAGCAGAGGAAATTCTGGCTTATGCTAATTTATCAGCCGGTGTAGACATATACATAGAAAAGAATATACCGGTAGCAGGGGGCCTGGCCGGAGGGAGTACTGATGCTGCTGCAGTATTGATGGGTATCAATAAACTTTTTGACCTTTCCCTGGCTGAGGAAGTCCTGCAGGACCTGGCTGCAAAGCTGGGCTCTGATGTGCCCTTTTGCCTCCATGGCGGAACAGCCTTTGCCTATGGCCGGGGGGAGAAGATCAGGCAGCTGCCGGATATAGAGAGGCTGGATTTACTGATAATAAACCCTGGTATCCCTATCAGTACGCCCTGGGCTTATGCCCAATATGATAGACTGGGGAAGGAGAGTTCCATTCCGGTGGAGAAGCTGCTTAAGCATATAGAAACTGGCCAGGAGATTAGCTGGCAGGAAGGCTGGGCTAATGATCTGGAAGAGGTGGTCCTGGAAGAATATCAGGAATTGGCCCTGATAAAGGAAAGATTAAAGGGGCTGGGGGTTCCCTTTGTCCTGATGTCTGGTAGTGGGTCTACCGTTTTTGCTGTTCTTGAAAACCAGGAACAGGGAGAGAGAATCAGGGCAGCCTGGCCAGAAAAAAAGGATTTTATAATTTCTGCCTGGACTGTAAAAAAGGATTTTCCGGAATTGTGGTGAAATAAAGATAAATATAGAGATAGAAAATATGTATAAAAATTTATTTGAGCCTGTGTGGGAGGTTGGAAGATGAACCTGGATGTGATAATCCTGGCCGGAGCACCTAATAATGGACCATTGAAAAAGATATCTGGTACAGAACATGAAGCCTTAATCAAAATTGACCAGATACCAATGGTGGAATACGTGCTGAAGGCTGTTAATCAGGCAGAATATACGGGCAGAGTGGTAGTAGTAGGTCCTAAAAAAGAAATGGAAGAAGCCATCCAGGAGAAGGCAGATCTCTTTGTTGAGGCTGCTTATACTCTAGAGGATAATATTCTAAGAGGCATATCTGCTTTAGAGAAGAGAAGTGATTATCTCCTCATAATGACTTCGGATATTCCTTTAATTACAGCAGAAGCTATAGACAAGTACGTTGAGGCCTGTTTGCAGGATGGTAAGGCCGATCTCTATTATCCAATTATACCTAAAGAGCGGAATCTGGAGAAATTCCCTACTTCCAGAAGGACTTATTTTCAACTGGCTGAAGGTATTTTTACCGGTGGCAATATGGTTATAGTTAAGCCGGACATCTTTACGGGTAATAGGGATCTCCTGGAAAAGGTAATTGCCTGGCGCAAAAAACCCTGGAAATTAAGTAGATTACTGGGAATTAAATTTATCTTCAGGTTCGTTACCGGGAACCTATCTATTGTAGAAATTGAAGACAAGGTGGCAAAGATAACCGGTTATAAGGGGTATTTTATGATTACGGAGGATGCAGAAATCGGTTTTGATGTTGATAAACCCAGTGATCTGGAAATCATGATGAATACATTAATTTCATAAAAAGAAAATCCTGCTAAGGCAGGATTCTTTTTATCAGGTCTTCTCTTAATTGATCTATTTTGGTAAAATTTATAGCACTGCTATAGTGTTTTTCCAATTCATCATAATGACTTCTGGCTTTTCGCAGGAAATAGTAAACCCGTTTCATCAGGTCTTCATAGGTTTTTTCTGCATCAAGAATTTCTCCATTAAATTTCCTGATATGATTCAGATCAATGGTTTCCCCCAGGTTGACTATGGTATCACTTGTTTTTATTCCTTCCAGGTAATGGGGTGGAGTCCCCACCAGGAGGGCAGTATCCAGTTCGGGGATTATGGCCCCATCCAGGTGGTCAGGTTCCAGGGGGCAATGTAAATAGAGAATAAAATAACCGTATTTAGCAGCTTCCTGGCAAAAACTTTCTATTAACCTGGATTTTCCTGTTCCTGGATTGCCCTTGATGATAATCCGTTGATTATATTCTTCACTGAGGTTTTCCAGATAATTAACAGGCCCTGTGGGAGTAATGGCACTACCAAACAAATGCCTTTCCTGACCAGGCTTAAAATCAGCTTTCCTTAGATTTTTCTTAATCAGCTGATGGACCAACCGGTGGTATTTTTCCTTATTCTGGCTGGCCTGGTAGTATTTTTTCCAATGCAGATAAACGATTTTTGCTGCCTTTAGAAAACTATATGCATCCTGGAAGTGCTGGCGGACTGCTTCCCTTAAGAGGATGATTTCTTCCCTGTTTTTTTGCAGGCTATCTTTATCCAGGAATTCATCTAAATTAATTATTTCCTCAACTACTCCTGGCAAGGCTGGATCAATAGCATGGGGGGTGGTGCCATCAAAAAAGGCAAGCTTTAATTGGGGAATAAGCAGGCCATCCAGGGAATCTTTATCAGAAGCACACCAATGAAATTCTACATCTAAATCTATTTTTATTAGGTCAGCGGCAATTCTTTTCATAAAAGTAGATTTTCCTGTCCCGGGTCCACCTTTGAGAATAAAAACCTTATCTGCCTGATAAGGAAGGTAGTGAAAAAAAGAGTAAAAACCCTCTGGCGTGTTTCCTCCAGCAAAGAAGTTTTTGATCCTACCCAAGATTAATTCACCCCTTCTCTCTTTATATTATATTAATATGTATGTAAAATAAAAATATAAGTATGGTAAGCAGAATTACTTTNNCTAAGTCTTGCTAAAAAGTTCTTCGAGGTATATAATGTAAAAAATATAAAGTTTCTAATAATGGGGGGATAATAGTGAAGACTATTAAAAGAGAGTTAAGGGACTTGCGTTTCAATAACCTCTCTGTCCGTGCTTTATCCTATCTGGCCTTATTTACTGCCATGGTTGCCCTGGCTACATATTTTATCAAGATTCCCGGGGCAAATACATCCTATTATAATCTGGGAGAAGCCTTTATCTTTATGATTGCTCTGGTATTTGGGCCAAAGGCAGGCTTAATTGCCGCTGCTTTAGGTTCTTCCCTGGTAGATCTGGTCCTGGCACCTATCTGGGTACCCTTTACCTTTGTCATCAAAGGAGTAGAAGGCTGGGTAGTAGGCAAGTTGGCAGAGAAAGCCAGTCTCTCCGGGCAGATTGTAGCAGTAATTATTGGTGGCCATATCATGATTCTCGGTTATGCTATTGCGGTCTGGATTTTGTATGGGTGGCCAGCTGTCTTGCCAGAAATAGTGGGTAATTATGGCCAGGTGGGAGTAGGTGCTCTTATTGCTTTACCATTAGCCAGAACCATTGATAATATCTTAAAATAAGGGAGATAGTTAAAGTAGGGGAAGGGATAAATAATGAAAATAGGAAAAATACCTGGAAAAAAATTAGAAGAGATTATTTTAAATAAAATCAGTTTTAAGAGAGATGATGTGCTTTTACATGCTGGCTTAGGAGAGGATAGTGCAGTAGTAGATCTTCAAGGTGGTTTACTGGCTATTTCTTCTGATCCTATTACAGGGACTGCGCAGAATGCAGGTTATCTGGCTGTCCATGTTGCCTGTAATGACCTGGCAGCTGTTGGTGCAGAACCTATAGGTATACAGGTTATATTATTACTACCAGCAAATATTGAGGAGGCAGAAATTACTCAATTGATGCAGGAGATTATAGAGACTGCTGCCAGCATAGGGGTTGAGGTGCTGGGTGGCCATACAGAAATCCTCTCCCTGGTCAGTAAACCTATAGTCTGTATTACTGCTGTTGGCAGGATAAAAAATAATAACTATGTTAGTTCCAGTGCTTCACTTCCTGGTGATGATATTCTAATAACTAAGGGTGTTGGTATAGAAGGGACTTATATCCTGGCTAATGATTATCCTGATTTATTGAAAGAAAAGGGGATTTCTCAAGCTACTATAGATAAAGCCTTAAAATATAAAGACAAGATCAGTGTTCTCAAGGAAGGCCTGCTGGCAGCCGAATATGGTGTCCACGCCATGCATGATGTTACAGAGGGTGGTTTATACGGTGCCCTGGAAGAACTAAGCCAGGCGGCTAATGTTGGTTTTGAACTTTACCTGGACCAATTGCCAGTAAGTCAAGAAACCAGAGAAATAACACAAGCCCTGGGGATAGATCCTGCAGGCTTGATTTCTTCCGGTTCTTTATTGATTACTGTTCCCGAGGGGGATGAGTTAATCAGGATTTTACAGGAAGAAGGGATCTTTGCCAGTAAGATAGGAGTAATAACTAAAGGGGATAAATCAATAATCCGCCAGGGTAAAAAGGAAGTTTTTTACTGGTCAAATAAGGATGAATTGTGGCGGTTGATGGAGTAATTTCCTTTTTTTTCTTGACTTTTACCTGTATACTGGTTATAATTTTAATAAAAACATACATAAGGTGGTGGACAAATTGAATATTACTGAGGTCAGGATTTTTTTGACAACTCAGCCAGGACCCACAAAAGCCTTTGCCAGTGTTACTTTTGACGATGCTTTTGTGGTTAAGGATTTGAGAGTGGTGGATGGCAAGAAAGGCTTATTTGTATCTATGCCGGCCCGGAAAGATAAAAACGGGGAATATAGGGATATTTGCCATCCAATTAATACAGATACCCGGAACCTTATTCATGAAGCAGTTATAAAGAAATATCAGGAAGAGATTGCATAAATACATAAAATAGGGGCAGCGACTGGATCAGTCACTGCCTTTTTATATTCCTGGAGGGACTATTCTTTTTCTTTACTCTTTATTCTTGACATTTTACTCTAACTTTGTTATACTTCTATGGATTAAAGCTAAGATTAAGGGGACTCTAGATGAAACCATATGTAATGGCAGAGGATTTATATCAACATAAATTAGCGGTAGTTCTTGGCCGGGGAAAGCGTTTAAACAAGTTACTCCGGCATTATCCTACAGAGAAAAAGTTTAAAGCTGCCTCTATAGAGGAAATAGCTAATATTATCGGGATTAAGAACCGCAACTCCGCTGTTTTGCAGAAATTAAAAAAACTGGATATAGTTTATGATAAAATGGTTACTTTTATAGTAGATCCAGGTTGGAGCAGGAAACCGCGGGCCCGTAGAATTATGGGTATAGATACAGAGTATTTAAAAAGCAGCCTGGATTCTATCCAATATGTTATTATGGATGGTATGGACCACCTTAGTTCTGGTATAATATTTACAAACAATTCGATAGCAAAGGCCACCAGTATTAGTGAAGGAATTAATTTACTGCGCTGGGTCATTGAAGATTACCAACCAGAATTGATAGTTGGCCATAATTTTAACTCTGATATATCTATCCTGGAAGCTGCATATGGAGATGAATTGCCAGAACTCTATTTTTATGATGATACCATGGAATTAATGGCCAATAGCAATCTGGCCAATATCCTTGGCAGTTCCAGTCTAAATTTAGCAGTACATAAATTGTTTGATGCTGATGTCATCGGTTTATTTAATGCTTATCATGATCTGGATTTACTGGTAGAGTATGGGATTAAAGATGCCTTATATCCAATTTACTTAAGATATTATATATTAAATGGGGAATTACCGGAAATTAATTTCACCCTGAAACCGGAAAAAATTGTACAGGAAGAAAACCGTCAATATTTAAAACAACAAGATGGTTTCCATATAAAACTCCAGGGACGGGGGGGTTAATGATTAAGATGAATAATGTCTTGACAATTATTCTGGCTGCCGGCCAGGGTACCAGGATGAAATCTGACCGGGTAAAAGTCCTTCACCATGTAGCCGGAAGACCTATGCTCCATTATGTGGTTGATAATGCAGGCAGTTTTAGTTCCAGTATTGTCCTGATTATCGGCCGGCAGGGTGAAATGGTCCGGGAAAGTTTGGCTGGAAAGCCCAATTTGAAGTTTATTGTCCAGGAAGAACAGTTGGGAACAGGCCATGCTGTAATCCAGGCCAGGGAAGAGATCTTGAAACATAGTGGACCGGTTTTAGTCTTATATGGGGATACTCCCCTTTTAAGAGAAGAAACCTTAAGGAATTTAATTAAAATACATGAGGAAAAGCAGGCTGCCTCTACAGTGCTTACTACCAGGCTGGAAGACCCGACAGGATATGGGAGAATTATCAGGGATAAAGCAGGTAATCTAGTGAGAATTGTTGAGGAAAGGGATGCCGGTGCCGAAGAAAAGGCCATCCGGGAGATCAACAGCGGGGTCTGCTGTTTTGATAGTAGTTTGCTTCTGGAAGCCCTGGCTAATCTAGATAATAAAAATGCCCAGGGGGAATATTATCTTACAGATACCATTGCCTATTTAAATGACCAGGGGAAAAAGGTTCTTCCCTACCTGATTGAGGATTATCAGGAAATAATAGGAATAAATGACCGGAAGAATCTGGCCAGGGCAGAGCGGATTATCCGGGACAGGATTAATGAAAAACACCTGGAAAATGGTGTGACTATGATTGATCCAGCTACGATCTATATAGACAGTGAAGTAGAGATTGGCCAGGATACCCTTATATACCCCTTTACCTATATAGAAGGAAAGACCAGTATTGGTAAGAATAGTATTATCGGTAGCCACTGTCGAATAAAAGACTCAAAAATAGGAGAAGCTGTTAATATAATGGATCATTCTATCATCCTGGATAGCCAAATTGGTGCCTATAGTCAGATTGGTCCTTTTGCCCATATTCGGCCAGGTTGCCTACTGGAAACAGAAACCAAAATAGGGGGCTTTGTGGAAATAAAAAACACCACTGTAGGCCAGGGAACAAAGATACCCCATTTAAGTTATGTAGGTGATGCCAGCATTGGTCAGGAGACTAATGTTGGTGCTGGTACTATCTTTGCCAATTATGATGGTGAGAAGAAGCACCAGACTATAGTAGGCGATAAGGTCTTTATTGGAAGTAATACAACTCTGGTTTCTCCAGTGAAGATTGGTGATGAGGGAAAAACCGGGGCAGGCTCAGTAGTTACCAGAGATGTACCGGAAAAAACTACAGTAGTTGGAGTACCTGCCAGGAAATTTGTCAGGAAAGAGAGGTAAGGTAGGGCATTGATATCTACATATAGTGATCGCTTAAAGATTATTGCTGGCAACTGTCATCCTAAATTAGCACAGGATATCTGTGATTATTTAGGAACAAGTCTCGTTAGTACAGAGATATGTAGGTTTGTGGATGGTGAGATTGGGGTTAATATTGATGAAACAGTAAGAGGGGCAGATGTGTTTGTAGTACAACCTACCAGTCCACCAGTCAACGAGAATATCATGGAATTATTAGTACTGATTGATGCTTTAAGAAGGGCTTCAGCCAGGAGAATCACTGCTGTAGTTCCTTACTATGGTTATGCCAGGCAGGATAGGAAGGCCTCACCCAGGGATCCGATAACTGCCAAATTAGTGGCAAATTTGATAACAACTGCCGGGGCCAGAAGGCTACTGGCTGTGGATTTTCATGCTCCTCAAATCCAGGGCTTTTTTGATATTCCTGTAGATCATCTCTATGCAGCCCCAATTATGGTGGATTATTTTAAAGAAAAAAACCTGGAAAATACTATTGCTGTTGCTCCAGATGTGGGAGCGGTAAAAAGGGTTCGTTCCTTTGCTGAATCACTGGACATACCCCTGGCTATTGTAGATAAAAGAAGGCCAAGGGCAAATGTAGCAGAGGTAAAGAATGTTATAGGGGATGTAGAGGGAAAAAATGTTATCTTACTGGATGATATTATTGACACTGCCGGGACTATTACTGAAGCAGCCAGGGTACTAAAGGAAAAGGGAGCTCAGGATGTTTATGTCTGTGCTTCCCATGGTTTATTTTCTGGACCAGCTATAGAGAGACTAAAGGCAGCCCCCATAACTGAATTAATAATTACAGATACTATTCCTCAAAATGAGGATTATGGTATGGATAATTTAACGGTTCTTTCAGTAGCCCCCTTGTTGGGAGAAGCTATTGACCGGATATTCAGGGATTTATCAGTAAGTGTTTTGTTTAGGTAAAGAAAATCGGTTAATTGCTTGCTGATTTTAAAAGGGGATGGTATAATATTTGGGTAGAAATTTATTATTCGCCACAGGCAAATAATATACCTGGATATATTGATCCTTAAAAGCAAAGAATTAGAAGGAGAGGATTACTATGGAAAAAATCAAATTAGCGGCACAGGTTAGAGAGAAAACAGGAAAAGGTGTTGCCCGTAAACTGAGACAAAGTGGTTTAGTGCCAGCTGTAATATATGGTAAAGGAAAGGATCCACAGGCCTTAGTAGTTGACCCACAGGAAGTAAAAAACTATCTGGCCGGAAATGTTATTTTTGATCTTGATATAGAGGGTCTTGGCACTATGCCAGCGATGATCAAGGATATACAAAAAGATGTAATCAGTGGAGATTTAAAACATGTAGATTTCCTACATATTTCTATGGATGAAAAGGTTACTGTTTCTGTACCAGTAGTACTGGTTGGAGATGCTCCAGGTGTACAGGAAGGCGGAGTAATACAACAACTGCTCTGGGAGCTGGAGGTAGAATGTTTACCTTTAGAGATTCCAGAATCTCTTGAAGTAGATGTTAGCAATCTTGGTGTTGGAGAATCCCTGAGTGTCAGTAATCTCCAGGTACCTGAAGGAATTACTATCCTGACCTCCGAAGAAGAAACTATTGTAACTATAGCTGTTCCAACAACAGCAGCAGAAAATGAAGAAAGTGAAGGAGAAATTACTGAACCAGAGGTAATTGGTGAAGATAAAGAAGAAACAGAAGAATAAATTTGTCCAGTATAGCGTAATCCTTTTCCGGATTACGCTTTCCGTCTAGCATGGGGGAATTAATATGTTTTTGATTGTAGGTCTGGGTAATCCAGGACCCAAATACAGGATGACCAGACATAATATAGGCTTTATGGCTATCCATAAACTGGCAGAGCTTTTTAATATAAAGGCCACTACCACAAAATTTCAGGCAATTTTAGGGGAGGGAAGTATTGCCGGTAATAAGGTTATATTAGCCCAACCGATCACATATATGAATAATAGTGGCCTTGCAGTACGGCAACTTGTAGACTATTATAAGATAGAAAGAGATAGGCTGATTGTTATTTATGATGATCTGGATCTACCAACAGGAAAAGTCCGAATTAAGAAAAAGGGCAGTTCCGGAGGCCATAAAGGGATGGCCTCCATCATAGAATGCCTGGGAACTGTAGAAGTGCCCCGCATCAGGATTGGCATTGATTCCCCTCCAGAGGACTTTCCCGTTATTGAATATGTCCTGGGGCATTTTACAGCTGAGGAAAGGCCTGTTATTGAAGAGGCCCTCAATGAGATAAGCCTGGTCATAGAGGAAATTATAGAAAATGGTTTTCAGAAGGCCATGAACAGGTTTAATTAAGCATAATAATACTATAAACAGGAAAAATTATGATTAATTTAAACAAAAATGAAAAATAAGAGGATAAAATATTAAGAGGCCCGTGTATTTTGCAGGGGTCCTTTCGGCATTTATATGAAAGGAAATAAGATAATGAAGTTTAATGAAATACTAAGCCCTTCAAAATTAATAGAAGCTGTTTCCAGACAAATAAAGAAAAAAAACAGCCTGGTAATAAATGGCCTGGATAATTCCTCTCTGATCTACTATCTTGCTAATCTTTTTGGGGAACTGGACCAACCCTTTTTATTAATAGCCCATGATAACTACCATTTAATGAACTACTATGAAGATTTAATCAGGTTAGTGGATAAAGAAGATATCTTACTTTATCCAGAGATAGAGATTTTACCCCATGAACAGATTGCCCCTGATCCTACAGAACTTAGTGAGCGTCTGGCTGTCCTGGAGGAACTGCTTTTTAAGCCAGAAGAGAAGAAGGTTATCCTGGTAACTATCAGGACCTTGCTGCGCCGGATGATGCCAGTGGATTTGTTTCGCAAGTATTCTCTGGCTTTAAAAGTTGGTCTGGAGTTGGATTTAACAGAATTGACAGAATTCCTCTCTATTGCGGGTTATGAGAGGGTCCATATGGTAGAGGAAGAAAGACAATTCAGTCTGCGGGGCGGAATTCTTGATATCTATACCATTTCCAGGGATTACCCGGTAAGAATAGAATTTTTCGGTGATGAGATAGATTCTATCCGGGAATTTGATCCCGCTACCCAGCGGTCCAGGGATAATCTCCAGGAGCTGATCATCTCTTCAGCCAGGGAAATAATCCTTTCTGACAGAGAAATACAAGCTGCTCTGGAGGATATCCAGAGGGATTCTTTGCAAACTGTAAACCTATTACGGGAAAAGGGCAATGAAGAAGAGGCCAGGTATTTACAGGATAAAATGGAGGAAATATTGATCCATTTGCAGGAAGCAGGGGAGTTTCCCGGCTATGAGCAGTTCTTGCCCTACTATTACCAGCAGCTGGATACTTTCCTGGATTATTTACCAGGGAATACTTTATTAATTCTGGATCAGGCTAATAAGGTATGGCATAATGCAGAAAAATATGAGGAAGAGCTGGCTGAAACCTATCTTTCTTTACTTGAACAGGGTAGTGTTCTACAGAATTACCTGGATAATTTTCAGACAACCCTGGAATTGTATGAAAAGATAAGGACATATACAAATCTTTATATATATTCCCACAAACAGGAGCAAGTTTTCGGGGAAAGGCTGCCAGAAATAGATCTAAAGGTAGTTGTGGTAGAATCTTTTAATGGCAAGCTAGAATTACTGGCCCATAGACTTAGGGAATTAATTAAGGAAAAATACCAGGTAATAATAACCCTGAATTCTGCCACTAAGGCCAGGAGGGTTGCTGAATTTTTACAGGAAGAAGGGTTGCCGGCTATATATAGTGACAGTATCTGTGGGAGAGAAAATATTATTGTTAAAGCAGGCAGTTTGGCAGAAGGTTTTATTTTTGAAGACCTTAAATTAGTGGTTTATACAGAAAAAGAGGTCTTTGGCCGCCAGCAGAAAAAGAAGAGAAGGAAAAAAAATGTAGAGGAAGGCCTGAAGATCTCAAGCCTGGAAGAATTAAAGGTTGGGGATTATGTAGTACATGAGAACCATGGTATAGGTAAATATCTTGGTGTACAGACAATGGAGATCCAGGGGAAACATCAGGATTATTTAGTCCTTAAATATGCTGGAGAAGACAGGCTCTATGTCCCCACTGACCAGATTGATCTGGTCCAGAAGTATATTGGGGCTGATGAGGAGACCCCCAAACTATATAAACTTGGTGGCAGTGACTGGAAAAGGGTCAAGCAAAAGGTTAAACAATCAGTCAAAGAGATGGCTTTTGGCTTACTGGAATTATATGCCGAAAGGGAAACCATTGAAGGTTATGCCTTTTCCCGGGATACGGTCTGGCAACAGGAATTTGAGGAGGCCTTTCCTTATGAAGAAACTCCTGATCAGCTGAAGGCTATTGAAGATGTCAAAAAGGATATGGAATCAAACCTGCCTATGGACCGCCTGCTCTGTGGAGATGTAGGGTATGGTAAAACAGAAGTAGCTATCAGGGCTGCCTTTAAAGCCGTCATGGATGGTAAACAGGCTGCTGTCCTGGTTCCAACAACCATTCTTGCCCAACAACACTATAATACCTTCAGGGACAGAATGAATAATTATCCCATAAATATTGCCATGATCAGTAGATTCAGGACACCCCGGGAGCAAAAGGAAATTATCAAGAAACTGGCTACAGGGGAAATTGATATAGTAATCGGAACTCATCGCCTCTTATCTGATGATATTATCTTTGATGACCTGGGTTTATTGATCATTGATGAAGAGCAGAGATTTGGTGTGACCCATAAAGAAAAATTGAAGAATATAAAACGTAATGTTGATGTCCTGACTATGACAGCCACCCCAATACCCCGTACCCTGCATATGGCCCTGGTTGGGGTTAGAGATATGAGTGTTATTGAGACTCCGCCAGAAAATCGTTATCCCATTAGGACCTATATCTGGGAATTTAACCCGGAATTGATTCGGGATGCCATCCGGAGGGAGATGGCCAGGGGAGGGCAAATCTATTTTGTTCATAACCGGGTGGAAGATATTGAGAGAATAGCGGATTTTATCAGGAAATTGGTGCCTGACTGTAAAGTGGTAGTAGCCCATGGCCAGATGAGTGAACGGAAATTAGAAAGAATAATGCTGGATTTCTACCAAAAGGAATATGATCTTTTGGTCTGTACTACCATTATTGAGACGGGCCTGGATCTGGCCTCTGTCAATACCATAATTATCAATAGGGCTGAGCAAATGGGCCTGGCCCAGTTATACCAATTAAGAGGCCGGGTAGGCCGTTCTGATAAAATTGCCTATGCCTACTTATTATATGGTAAGAACCGAATTCTACCAGAGGTGGCAGAAAAGAGGTTGAAAGCTATCAAAGAGTTTACCAATCTTGGTTCTGGTTTTAAGATTGCCATGCGGGATCTGGAAATCCGGGGAGCCGGGAATTTATTGGGGCCGGAACAGCATGGCCACATTGCTGCAGTAGGTTTTTCTCTTTATTGTAAACTATTAGACAATGCCATCAAGGAATTACAGGGCAAAAAATTTGAAAGGGATGAAGAGGTTGAGATTAAACTCAATATAGATGCCTATATACCTGATGAATATATTGGCCACTCACAACAAAAGATTGAATTCTATAAAAAGATTAGCAAATTAAAAGAAGAGGAGGATTTTCTTGATCTTGTTGATGAACTGATCGACAGATTTGGAGAACCGCCGCTTGAAGTAATGAACCTCATCAAGGTTAGCCAGATCCGTGCTATAGCTATAAAAGTAGGTATAAATATGATCTACGAGAAAAGAGGCTATATTTATTGTAAATTTGTGGATCAGAATAAACTAAATAGAGAAGCCATCATTGCTTTAATAGAAAAATATCCAGGTAACTTAAGAATAAAAACCGGGAAGGAAACAGAAATAGGAGTCAAAACCAATCAACTGGAAGTGCTGGAAAAAATCTTAACTGAATATCATGGTTTTTCTCTTTCCAGCCAATAAAAAAGCCCTTCAAACCAGGAACCTTTTTCTCTTTGGAGTTAAAGCTAATATTTGTCAATGAAGGTATAAATTTGGCTTCCATGGGTAAAGATATCAATACAGCCAAATTTAATTAATTTAAGAAGCTGTAGATAACTCCAAGGGAGGTGAAGGCTGGGTTTGCCCGGCGTAAGATATGAAAGCAACAGGCATTGTCAGAAGAATTGATGATCTGGGCAGGGTTGTCATACCAAAAGAAATAAGAAGAACCATGAGGATCAGAGAAGGAGAACCCCTGGAGATATTTGTAGACAGGGAAGGGGAAGTGATTCTAAAAAAATATTCTCCCATTGGCGAGTTGACAGAGTTTGCTCAGGAGTATGCTGATGCTTTGGCAGAAGAAACTGATACAGCAGTCTTTGTTTTGGACCGGGATCTTATAATAGCTGTATCTGGTGCTCCAAGGAAGTTATTTATGGACAAGCCTATCAGTGCTGAAGCAGAAAAAGCCATGGAAGATAGAAGAGCAAAAATTATAAATGGGCAGGGAGCAAATGCTTTTTGTCAGGGTGTGGGGGAAGTTGATGGTTATTCCCTCCATTCATCAGTGCTGGCTCCTATAATTGTAGAAGGAGATCCTATTGGGGTAGTTGTAATGAGCAGTAAGGAAGAAGGGAAAGATGTAGGAGAAGTAGAGCTTAAGTTAGCTGCAACTGCTGCTTCCTTCCTGGCTAAACAGATGGAGCAATAAAGATAAACAATACTTATCCCCCCTTCAGGGGGGGTTCAGCAAATATAAAAACTGACTTATATAAGGGGTTATAACAGGATACATTATTTGTTTTATTAAGGATAAGCTAGAAGATAGCCTGATAAGTAAGTAAAAACTATGATGAAAGGGCGGAAGAATTTATGACTGGGGAGAAAAGAAGGAGTTTTATTGAGGGGGCAGCTATCTTAACGGCAGCAGGACTGTTTGCTAAAGCACTGGGTTCTATTTACAGGGTTTTTTTGACCAGGATAATTGGAACAGAAGGCATAGGCCTTTATCAGGTGGCTTATCCTATTTATACTACTTTATTGGTAGTGTCTCGGTCGGGAATTCCTATCGCCCTGGCTAAATTAATTTCTGAAAAGATTTCCAGAGGGGAAAGAAAGGCAGCTTTTCAAATCTTTAAAGTCAGCCGTTATCTATCATTTTTTCTCGGCCTCTTTTTCTCCTTATTGATGATTGTATTGGCCAAACCCTTAACGGTTATCTTCAAATGGGGACCTGATGCTTATTATCCGGTCCTGGCTATAGCTCCGGCTATTTTCTTTGTTTCTATAATGGCCACTTATCGTGGTTTTTTTCAGGGCCTCCAGGATATGGTTCCTACTGCCTTGTCCCAGATAATAGAACAATTTGTTAGAATGCTTACTATGATTTCCCTGGCCTATCTCCTGGTTAAAAAGAGTCTAAGTTTGGCTGCAGCAGGAGCAACTTTTGGTGCAGTTACTGGTTCTATTGCTGGACTTTTTATATTAATTTTTATATACTATAAAAGAAGAAAAAAAATCTGGTCTTTTGTCAGGGAAGACCAGGCTTCTTATCCGGATATAAGCGAGACCAGGGAGATTATAAAAGAGATTGCTTCCTTAGCCATTCCTATAACCCTTGGGGCTCTGGTACAACCCTTGATGAATTTAGTAGATTCAATTATTGTCCCCATGCGTTTGCAGGCAGGTAATATTGCCGGCGAACATATGGCTTTGTTTGGAGAATTGTCAGGGGTGGCCATGACACTGGTTAATTTTCCCACCATTATTACAGCCTCTTTAGCTACCAGTTTAGTCCCTTCTATTGCCGAAGCCTATGCTCTGCGGGAAGATTTACTTATTAAAAGGAGAACACAAACCGGAATACGTTTGGCTATCTTGATCAGTTTACCGGCAGCAGTAGGCCTTTTTGTTCTGGCAGAACCTCTGACAACAATAATCTTTGCCGTTCCCAGTGCAGCAAGAATATTAAGGATTACTGCCTGGAGTGTGATCTTTATTGGTTTACAGGAAACCAGTTCTGCTATCCTCAATGGGACTGGCAGGACCAGGATACCGGCCAGGAATCTTTTTATTGGTGCACTTATAAATGCCTTTTTTAATTATACCCTGACAGCTGATCCCCGTTTTGGCATAAAAGGAGCCGCCTTTGGGACTGTCTGTGGTTTTGCAGTAGCGGCCTTTTTAAATTTAATCTATGTCAAAAGATATACTGATTTTAAAATTGATATTAAGGCTTTAGTTCTAAAACCAGTAATAGCTGTTCTGGTTATGGGGCTGGTAGTTAAACAGGGCTTTGTTGGCCTGGACTATTTATTAAGTTTTATTACTACTTATCATTATCTAATAGCAACCTTTCTGGCAGTTATTCTGGGGGTTCTTGTATATTTTCTCCTATTATTTCTGACAAAAGAGATTAAATATAATGATTTATTAATGATACCGAGGGTAGGGGAAAGGCTAGCCAGGATATGTAAAAAAATTGGTTTAGTGAGGGAATAAGATGAATAAGGAAGATCTGGCAAAGGAAATCCAGCGGCTGGTAGAAATAATGGAAAAATTAAGGGGTCCCGAGGGTTGTCCCTGGGATAGAAAGCAGACCATTCCTTCCCTGCAGGAATATTTAATTGAAGAGGCTTATGAAGTTGTAGAGGCAGCCCAGAAAGAGGACAGGACTCTTTTAAAGGAAGAACTGGGTGATGTCTTACTCCAGATAGTATTCCAGGCTCAGATTGCCCGGGAGGAAGGAACTTTTGATCTCCTTGATGTTGTTAAGGGGCTAGCAGATAAATTAGTCAGGCGGCACCCTCATGTTTTTTCTGATAGAAAGGCAGATACTCCTGAAGCGGTCAGTAAACTCTGGCAGGAAATCAAGGCTGAAGAAAAGGAAGAGGAAAAGGTCTCATTGATGGACAAGGTAACTACAAATCAGCCAGCATTAATGCAGGCCTATGAAGTCCAGAAATTGGCTGCTGGTATAGGCTTTGATTGGGATGATATCAATGATGTTATGCAAAAAATAAAGGAAGAAGTCCAGGAAATGGAAGAAGCCCTACAAAGAGGGAGGCAAGACCAGGTAGTCCTGGAATTTGGAGACCTTCTTTTTACTATGGTTAATCTGGCTCGCTTTCTCGGTACCAATCCGGAAATAGCCCTGATAAATTCCATTATAAAGTTTAAAAATAGGTTTAAATATATGGAAAAGGTTATAGAAAAAGAAGAGAAAGAGATAAATAAACTTAGCCTGGAAGAGCTTGACTACTATTGGGAAGAGGCAAAAAAAACAGAAATTAAATAGGGGGGGTTGTTATGAAGAAAGCATTGCTTGTAATTTTGCTTATACTTTATTCTTTTTTAACAGTTGCTATATATGGACAGGATTTTGATCTGGATATTAGGGCTGCTATATTGGTTGAAAGTGAAACAGGTCAGGTTTTATATGAGAAAAATTCAGCTGAACCTCTTCCTCCAGCCAGTATTACCAAAATTATGACTCTTTTAATTGCCATGGAAGAAGTAGAAAAAGGGAACATAGCCCTTGAAGATGAAGTTACTATTAGCAAATATGCTGAATCCATGGGGGGCTCCCAGATATATCTGGCAGCAGGCACCAGGGTTCCCTTTGGTGATCTCCTCAAGGCTATTACTATTGCTTCTGCCAATGATGCCAGTGTAGCTGTAGCAGAGGCTATTGCAGGTACTTATAGTAACTTCATAAATATAATGAATAGAAGAGCTCAAGAGTTAGGCATGAAAAATACTCATTTTGAAAACTCCACCGGTTTGCCGGTAGAATATGGTGAACATTATACAACAGCCTATGATATTGCTCTCATGTCCCGGGAACTGGTAAAGTATGATCAGGTATTGGAATGGGCTTCTATCTGGGTTGATTATGTACAATTACCTGGACGGGAGGCCATGCTTGTAAATACCAACAAAATGATTAATTCATACCCGGGGATGGATGGTTTAAAAACCGGTCATACCCAGGAAGCAGGATACTGTCTTAGTGCTACAGCTGAACGGAATGGTATGCGGTTGATTTCTGTTGTTCTGGGTGCAGAAACAGAAAAAGAAAGAGAAGAGCTAACTGCCCGTCTGCTGGATTATGGCTTTAATGCTTTTGTAAAAGAATTAATGTTGACTAAAGGAGATCAGGTTCATAATGTTGAAGTTCCAGATGGCAAGAAAACCATTACTACTGCAGAAGTGGCTGAAGATCTCTATGTTGTCTATAAAAAAGGTACAAAAGGCTCAATAAAAAAGGAAGTAGTTTTGCAGGAGGACCTGAAAGCCCCTATAGAAAAGGGAGAGGTAATTGGCCAGGAATTAATTGTTCAGGATGGAGAGGTATTGGGCCAGGTAGACCTTCTTGCCAGTGAAAGTATTGAAAAGGCCGGTTTCTTTACCCGGTTATGGCGTGCTTTTACCAATTGGCTTGGCCAATTGATTAAAGGGATCTTGGATTAGTACAATTTAGTTTTCAGGCCTTTATTATTAAATGAAATTTTTGCAAATATTTTTAAGCCTACAAGGCCAGGCAAATAAATGATTTTAGACAGAGATATTATAGCCTTCTTTTCCTGTATAATATATTTCAATTCTTATCAAACTAAAATTACAGGAAAAGGAGGTTTCTTTATGTTAAGAAAATATCCCCTTCTATTAAGTATCATTATTTTGGCCTCTTTATTATTCACTGCCTGTGATAAACAGGATACAGGAAGAGGCATCAGGAAAAGGGATGTATTAAAGGCAGAACCAGAAATTACTGTAAAATTACAGGATGGTCAGGAGAGGAAAATGGGCCTGGAAGAGTATATTACCGGGGTAGTAGCCGGTGAGATGGAAGCAAATTGGCCTGAAAATGCCTATGCTGCCCAGGCTATTATTGCCCGGACTTTTGCCTTAAAGCATCTTAGTGATAATGATACAAATATAATCAGCGGTAGCTACCAGTTTGCCCAGGAATATAAACCGGAAAAGGTTACAGAGGAAATTGAAAAAGCTGTCAAAAGGACCAGGGGAGAGGTTATTGTCTATAAAGATGAATATATAAATGCCTGGTTTCATGCCAGTGCTGGCGGTCAAACTACCTCTGCCAAAGTAGGCCTGGCTTACCAGGAAGAAGAACCTCCCTATATTATTAGTGTGAAGTCACCAGATGACCAGGCACCTGAGGATGTTAAAAGCTGGGAGGTGGTTTTTACCAGGGTAGAACTGGAAGGGGCTCTAAATAAAATGGGAGAAAAGATAGGTGGTCTTACTGCTATCGAAATAGGGGAGAAAGACAAAACTGGCCGGGCTATAAATTTGAAATTCACCGGCACTGGAGCTAATACTACTGTAGAAGCTGCAGTCTTCAGGAATGAACTGGATCCCAAAAGGCTGAAATCAACAATGATAAAAAAGATAGAGAAAAGGGAAGATGGCTTTGCTTTTTCTGGATCAGGCTTCGGCCATGGGGTCGGGATGAGCCAGTGGGGGGCTTATGCCCTTGCCAGTGAAGGTAAAAGCCCTGAAGAAATAATTGAACACTATTATAAAGACATTGAAATTGTTAAGGAATATGATTAAAGGTACAGGCCAGTGCATATAATTTAGAGAGGCAGATGAATAAACAATTAAATCAAAGAGAAAGTTCTTGACAGAAGAAACTAAAGGTGTTAAGATAACAAATGTCGCCATAAAAGCTGCTAAGGAAGCAGTAAAGGCAGTGGAAAAAAGATTTTAAAAAAGTCTTGACAGTCTTTTAGAAAGGTGTTAAGATAAAAGACGCCATTAAAGCAGTACAGAATTTG
>LFRS01000022.1 GCA_001512435.1 Halothermothrix sp. DTU029
GATTATAGTCTGACCTAAAGACCTTAACTTACTCATATCTTCACCCTATATTTTATAAAAACTAATTTCTATACTTAGAATACCATATATTGCTATAATCTATCAAGCCTGGAATATATATCTTTCTGTCAAGCCTTAGAATACTTCTGGCAATGGGGACATATCCCGAAAATCTTTACACTGTGATCAATGAGGGTATAAGCTGTCTCCTCTTTGATCTTTTCTTCAAATTCACCCAGGGGACAATCCAGGGGAAGGACACTATTGCAATGAATACAGATCAAATGATGATGGTGTTCGTCCCGGATCAGTTCAAAATAGCTTTCATTATTTTCAATACCTAAAGACAGCTTCCGGAGGATTCCCTTGCCGACAAAAAGATGCATGTTGCGGTAAACCGTTGATAGTTTCAGGGAAGGATTGGTCTCCTGTAAGCTGGAGTAAATATAGGTAGCAGTTACAGGTCTTTCTGCCTCATAAATCACTTCCAGTATAGCCTCCCGCTGTCTGGTAAGCCTTATTTCTTTATTCCTCAATATTTCCTGGATTTTTTCCCTCCTATTTTTCATTGAAACCTTTCCTTTCCCGTAAAAATTTGACTCCACTTGCCAGTAGAAAATAAATAACACTCAAAAGGATGATCGTACCCCCTGGGGCCAGGTCCAGGTAATAGGCAGCTATCAGGCCGGAGTTAACCGCTAGAAGGGCAGCCAGGATGCTGTAAAGGATGGTCTCCTTAAAACTTCTGGCCAGCTGTAGGGCTGTGGCTACAGGTATACTGATCAGGGAAGCAATTAACAGGCCACCGACAATCCGCAGGGAGAGGGAAATTGTTGTCGAGATGATAACCATAAAGAGTATATTAAGTAATTTAACCGGTACCCCCGCCAGACGGGCATCCCCTTCATTGAAGGAAAGATAAAAAAAGCCGGAATAAAAGAGAAATACCAGGACAATTATTATAAGAGCCATGGGAATGACAATCATTAAATCCAGTTCTGAAACAAGGGTCAGACTGCCAAATAAATAGCTCATTATTCCAATAGAATTATCAGAAAGGCTGATCAAGATAGTGGCAATTCCCATCCCTGCAGCCAGGATAATCGAAAGAGATAGTTCTGCATAATCACTGATCTTCTCCCTTATCTTCTCTATCACCAGGGCAGCCAGTACCGAAATCAGGATAGCCGGATAAACAGGATAGATTCCAGTCAGGATACCAAGGGCCACACCGGCCAGGGCCACATGGGAAATTGTGTGTCCGATCTGGGACAGGCCTTTCATGATCAGGAATACCCCAATTAATGGTGCTATAAGGGCAATCATGTTTCCCACCAGGAAGGCTCTTTGCATAAAGGTATAGGTGAAAACCTCAGGCATTATAATCACCACCATTGCTGTATTGAATTTCCGGTCCTGTCTCTGCCTTCAATATATCTTTATTCAAATAACCTATAGAAGCAAAATCCTCCTGACTATAGAGAAAAACCTCTCCTCCATTAAAATAGGCTATTTGCTGTGCCTCCCTGATCAGCTGGAGTTCATGAGCCACCATAATGATGGTAATATTTAAATCCTGATTTAATCTATTAAGCAATTTTATTAACTCCTCCTGGCTGTTTAAATCAATACCCACCAGGGGTTCATCCAGGAAAATAAGCTCTGGTTTTGTCACCAGGGTCCGGGCTATAAAAACCTTCTGCTGCTGGCCACCGGAAAGCCTGCCAATCTGCCTGTCCCTGAAATCCTCCATGCCCACCAGTTCCAGAACCTCATCGACCCTCTTTTCCAGCCTTTTATTTAAAACCTTAATTAAGCCCATCTCCTTATAAAGGGCAGCTGCCACCACTTCTTTCACTGTTGCCGGAAAGCTCTTATTAAAATTCCTGATCTGCTGGGACATGTATCCAATCCTATGCCACTCCCTTAAAGTATTAAGTTCTTTCCCCAGGAGCTGAATTTGCCCCCGGTCAGGCTTAAGTTCACCGATCATTAATTTCAGCAGGGTGCTCTTTCCTGAACCATTGGGTCCAATGAAAACAATAAAATCCCCTCTGTTGATTCCCAGGTTGATATCTTTCAAGACCGGTTCCTGGCCATAACTGAAATAAAGGTTCCTGACTTCGGCCATCTTATTCATCTGTATCCACCAACGCTTTCTTTAAATTCTCCAGATTCTTATACATGATGGAAAAATAGTCCTCACCCTTTTTTCTTTCTTCTTCTGTCAGGCCAATAAAGGGATTCAAAATCAGGATCTCCAGGCCAGCCTCCCTGGCCACCACCTCTATCATTTTCCGGTCCAGGTGGGGTTCCAGGAAAATATATTTCAGATTTTTCTCCCTGGCTGTATCCACAATCCTGGCCAGATTACCCGGGGTTGGTTCTCCATGGGGAGCCAGGCTGCTCACAGAAAGCTGGCGGAAATTATATCTCCTGGCCAGATAGCCAAAAGCCGCATGAGAAACAATTATGGTATCCTGTTTCAGGTCTCTTAAAGCAGTATCATACTCTGCCAGCAATTCATCTATCTTTTCAGCATAGCTTTCATAATTGGCCTGAATTTTCTCCCTCTGCTCTGGATCCAGGGAAATTAATTCATCCCTGATTATAGCAGCCATGGTTTTCATGTTCTCCGGGTCCAGCCAGACATGGGGGTCATAGACACCATGGTGATGGTCTTCATGATGATCTTCTTCCACCCCTTCTTCCTCAAATTTAAGCAGGGGAAGGTAAGTACTCAGTTCCACTGTCCTGATACCGGAGTCAGCCAGAACTTTTGCCATTTCCTCTGCCCAGGGTTCCAGATCCAGGCCAATATAGAAAAAGACATCTGCCTTCTCCAGGCCAGCCAGCCTCCTGGGAGAGGGTTCATAACTATGGACCTCTGCCCCTGAAGGGACTACCAGGTTAACCATATTGGTATCACCGACAAGGCTCCTGGCTATCTCATAAAGGGGGAAAATACTGGTATAAATAATATAGGAAGAAGCAGTATCTTTTACCTCCTCCATTAATACCTCTTCTCCAGTCTTCAGGAAATAGAATGCTGTAAATAATAATATTAATACCACTAATACCAGGATTAGAATTTTTCTCAATTAAATAACCCCCTCTATGGAGCTCCCCTCTTTTCTCCATATATATTAGATTAAGGAAATAACCTTACAGGCTACTTGCAAATCATTTGCATCTTTAGTCCATATTAGCATAATATTTTTTTCCAGTCAAGTATTTGCAAGTTATTTGCAAAAACAAACCCGGGTTTTTATAAACCCGGGTTTATACTACCCTATTCCATAAACCTCTTTAAAGCCTTTCCCCCTGCATAATCATATTTCTTCCCCTGATAGCTTCCCCTTTTCTCCATCTCCCTTAAAATCATCTCCTGTATCTTCCACCAACTATGGTCCCAGTTGGCAAAAAGGGTCTTCTCTTCCGGGGCCCTGCCTAATAAGCGCTGGACTGCTATTTCTGGGGAAAGATACTCCAAAAATGTTATTACCCGCTCAATATATTCATTTAATGGAATAAGGTCCACTGAACCCTCCTGATAGAGACGGCCCAGTTCTGTATCTTCCCTTATATACAGTGCATGAAGCTTCACATTGTCTACACCTAATACAGAAAGAATCCTGGCATTTTCCTTGACATCCAGGAGGTCATCTCCAGGCAGGTTCAGGATCAGGTGTACCCCGGTTTCAACCTGGTATTCCCTGGCTATGAGGACAGCATCGATAAATTCAGCCAGGCCATGGCCCCGGTTAAGCTTATCCAAAGTATGATAATTGACAGTCTGCAACCCCAATTCCAGGCTGAGATTTATCTCTGGCCTGGTCCTGGCTATAAAGTCTGTCAGTTCTTTCAGGTAATGATGGCTTATGCAATCCGGCCTGGTAGACAGGCATATCTCTATTATATCCTCAAACTCTAAAGCCTCAGCAATATACCCCTTCAACTTTTCCAGGGGTAGATAGGTATTGCTGTAATTCTGAAAATAGGCAATGAATAATTCTACTCCATATTTAGGCCCGATATATTCCCTGTTTTTTCTCAGCTGTTCCCGCACTGAAAATTCACTGGGCAGTGTCTCAAAACCGGCCCCCTCTTCACCACAGAAACTACAGCCCCCGGTACCGATATAGCCGTCCCGGTTAGGACAGGTTAGGGGGAGATTGACAGGGAGCTTATAGGTTTTCTGGCCATATTTTTCTTTTAAATAAGTAGAGTACTTATAATATAAATACATTAAGAACTCCTTTCTTCTGCTCTTCTCCGGATTATTGCCAGTATCTCTGGAGCTGATTTTTGATTTATAAATTTGTAATTTAAGACATTATAAATATGGGGATCAAGCCCATCAACCAGAGCAAGGATAGCCTCTAATTCTTCCCTGCCTCCAGGATGTCCAGTATAGACTACCATGGTTATTATCCCGCCATACTTTAATAGCTTGAGCCCTTTTTCCAGAGCGGTGATGGTAGTATCTTTCCTGGTAGTGATTTCTTTATCTCCACCCGGCAAATAACCTAGATTAAAAATCATCCCATCTATCTCTTTTTTAATATATTTATCTAAATTCTGATGCCCATCTTTTATTAATTCCACCCGATCCAGCAAATGATGCTCAGCCAGTAGCCTGGCAGTATTAGCAATAGCCTTTTCCTGGATATCAAAGGAATAAACCTTACCATCTTCACCTACTATCCTGGCCAGAAAAAGGCTGTCATGGCCATTACCGGCTGTAGCATCAATGACAATTGCACCCTTTGAGATCTGCCTGGACATTAAGAGGTGCGAAAACTCCACCATCTGCCAGAAATCTGCCATACTCTCCCCTCCTTCCATATGATTATATCATAAAAAGTTCCTTCTATCTGCCCGGGACAATAACAAAAATAAAAAACAGTATTTTTTGATATATTTAGCTAAAATAGTGCCATTTTTCTTCTTTATTTCATATGATAGTACTACAATATTCTATAAAGGAGGGAAATTCATGGGTCCAATTGATAATGTAGAACGTGGCCGTAGACGGCATAAAAAATTAAAGGCTAAATTTGATCAACTATTAAGGGTACAATTTGTTGTGATCTTTGACGTTGATGTTGAGCTTGACGAAGACTCTGTAGAAGTAACTCTGGTTGATAACGCCTAATATCTGTAGAGCTAAGCCTGTATGGCAAGGCTGCTTATTTATGAATTATTAAATGATTTAATAGTATCTTAAAATATTACAGGGTATAGATTTCCCCTTCTATACCCTGTTCAGTCTTATATAATAAAAAGGAGGTGTTTTAAAATAGGTCCCCTCTATCTCCTCTTAGGATTTCTTCTTGGTTCCCGTATTTCTAACATATACTGGCAAAAGAAAAGCGAGAAAGAAAGAGATTCAAAAGATCTACATAAGGAAGATAATATAAATGAAAATAGAGCAAAGAAAAACAAAGCAAAAGTCAGGATAAAGAAAAAGATGGAACAGATAATCGCGATTCAAAGTGATAAGCCAATAGATCCCAGTAAGATTAAAGTTAATATCAGTAAAGGCCCGGAGAATAACAGGGCCAGTCCTGAACCTAATTTTATTCCTCTGGTAGTACTATGGGCTCATTTTGTTGCCAGACAATTCGGCCTCCTGGCCAGAGGCAGACCTGCACCCTGGCAGTTACTGAAAGATGATCAGGAAAATAAAATCAACAATAATACTATAGACCTTAGTCAAAATTCCTGGCAGAATTTCCTCTCCAATATTATTACTGATACAAGTTGGACCCAATGGATTCAGGACCCGGAAGAAGTGAAAAACAGAACCCTCTTGGCATTTGAAACCCTTTAATAAAAAAACCCCATTTTAATATGGGGTTTTTTATTTATTAGTTAATTTTATAAAAATATCATTCAGAGAACTATCTTCACCAAAGCTTTCTTTTAACTCCCCCGGGCTATTAATGGCAACAAGCCTGCCTTTATTTAAAAATGCCAGGCGGTCACACAGGCGCTCTGCTTCTTCCATATAGTGGGTAGAAAGAAAAATAGTCTTCCCCTCTGCTCTTAGTTCCTTTAAAGAATTATGAATTATCTTTAAAGAAAGAGGATCCAGCCCATCAGTAGGTTCATCAAGGATCAGGAGTTCTGGGTCATTCAATAAGGCACGACATAATAATAATCTCTGCCTCATTCCCTTGGAATAGGTTTTTACCTGGCGGTGGGCAGCTTCCAGAAGGTCATATTTCTCCAGCAGGCTATTTATAATATCTTCTCCTACCCCGTAGAGGCTGGCGAAAAAACCAAGATTCTGGTAGCCTGTTAAACGGAGATACAAATTCTTTTCTTCAAAGACCACCCCTATTTTACTGTAAATGCTCTCATCCAGGCCAGTAGAATCTTTGCCAAAAACCTGGCAGTAACCACTATCAGGTTTCAATAATCCTGTCATAATATTTATCGTTGTTGTTTTTCCCGACCCATTGGGGCCCAGCAAACCAAAGATTTCTCCCCTATGGACTGTCAGGCTAAGTTCATCTAAAGCCACCTTATTCTTATACTTTTTACTCAATTTATATATACTGATAACAGCAGACTCCCTGTCCCTTTTTTCCTCACTGGCTGTTTTCCTCTTCATAAAAACCTCCACAAAAACTTTATTCACTAACCATGGCAGGATTCCACAATAAATAGATCTCCCCTGCTTCTATTGCCAGAAAAACCTCTTTTTTTACTTCCTGTTTTTGCCTGCTTCCACCTACATAAAAAGTCATCTCATACTCGATAGGAACCTCATATAGCCTTATTTCCGCAGAGATAATACCCTTACAGTAATCAGGTAGTTTAGTTTCCCTTATAAGGCTTTTTTGCACCTTAATCTTCTTTATTTGTAAGTTATATTTACTGAAATTCTCTCCCTGAAATTCACTATATTCCTGTTCTGAAATTATCTCCTTAAGGGCCGGGTGTAATTTACTATAGACATATATAAAATTCTCTCCAGAATAATTTTCATAAATATCAGCTACAAAGAAATAGAGTTTTTCCTCTAAAAAAGCATCCCTTATGCCTGTAGCCAGAACAGGATAAAAAACCATTAAAAAAATAATGATTAGATAATAGCCCATCTTTTTCATTCAATACACCTTCCCTAAGCTGCCTGTCTAAACCTGGCATAAGTTATGGAAAATAAGATAAGAGAAAATAGTCCAAGAAATAATAACTCCATTCTGATTAAGGGATCTCCCTGATAAACCAGAATCTTCTCCAGGATATTATAAAAATAATAGGTCGGTAAAAATCTGGCCAGCAAACCGGTAATCCGGGATAAATCAGCTATTAAGGTTGGAAATAACAAGGGAAAATATATTATGGTACCAATAGAACGGGCTACTGATTGGGAAGAAGTAAAAGCCCCAATTAAAAGTCCCATAGTTGTAAAGCTGATAGAAGCTATAAGAAGCGAGAAGGCCAGTTTTACTATATTATTAAAACCAATTAAATGTACTCCATTCAGGAAACACATTATCATCACTGTTACAAAGATCAGGATAATCCCATAAAGCCCTTTTCCCAATAGTACTTCCAGCTTTCCTGCCGGTGTCATTAAGATGGAATATAGGGTTTTATTTTCTTTCTCTTCCGCCAGATTGCCAGAAACAATTAAGACACCGATCATGGTAGTTGTAATCATAATCCAGGCTGGCAAAAAGGATAACCTGGTTGAACTAATATTTACGGGGATAAATTGTATATCCAACTGTGGTTTTTTGTTCAAATACAGTCCGATAGTATTTTCCAGACTATCTTTCAAGAAAAAATAAACAATAGATTGACTACTATCAAGATAAACAGTAAAAGGTTCTTCAACGATAACCAGGGCCTCTATCTGGCCAGTTTCCAGTGCTTCCTGCCCTTCTTTCTCTTCCTTATATTCTATCCCCAGCAGATTAATGGTAGTGGAATCAATAAAACTCTTAAAATGGCCATCTTCTTCAATAATTCCAATTCTAAAAGCTTTATTCATGGCACTATTATCCACTATGGAAAACAATAGAGAAGCCAATACAGGTAAAAGGATAACGATTAATACTGTCCTATTATGGAGTGATTCTATTAAATCTTTAAATGCAATAGACAAAATTCTCCTGATCCTCTTCATAAATATTCCCCTATCAAGAATAATAAGAAATTATAAGAAATAATTATTATTGATGAAAAATCATTAATTTTTAAAGTAAATAAATTATTAGAAACATGATATAAGAAATATAATACCACAAAAATAAATAGAGGGTAACTGGAACAGTAACCCTCCTGCCTCCTCTTAGGGAGCCATGTTATTTAGAAAATATATAACAGCCCAAACCACCACAATCAGGCCAATTATTTCAAGCACCATAATCCCCCCTTATAATAATATGTAATTATTATAATACGACTTATTATTCACCTATTATTTATATATTCGCTTTATTTATTCTTTATCCTTCTTTCCTGTCCATTTTTATAATAAATATCCCTGAACCAGGAGATTCAGGGATATTTATCAGTATTTGTCTAAAAATCTTACCTAGATAAAGATAAAGTAAAATACGAAGAGGGCTGCAAGGGTATATACAAGCCAGTGTACTTCCTTACCTTTACCGGTAAAGAGTTTAACCAATGGGTAAACAATAAAGCCTAAGGCAATACCATTAGCTATAGAGGTAGTAAAGGGCATGAAAATCATGGTTACAAAGGCTGGTAATACCTCTGTAAAGTCATTCCAGTCCAGTTTGGTAATATTTGTTATCATCATAGTTCCAACAATTATCAATGCTGGAGCAGTAGCAGCAGAGGGCACCAAACCTACTATAGGTCTAAAGAATAAAGCCAGTAAAAAGAAGAGGGATACAAATACACCAGTAAGTCCGGTACGTCCACCAGCTCCAACACCGGCAGCTGACTCAACATAAGTAGTTACAGTACTTGTACCAAATAAAGCACCACCAGTAGTACCGATAGCATCTGCCAGGAGGGCCCCACCTGCTTTGGGCAAATTACCTTTCTCATCCAGATAATCAGCATGTTGGGCTACTCCAACTAAGGTACCGGCAGTATCAAAAATATCCACAAATAGTAATGATATCATAGCAGTAATAGTACCAATCTGTAAGGCACCACGTAGATCCAATTTAAATAATACTGTTGACCAATCCTTCATGCTGGGTAATGCAACTATTCCATTCAAAGGTGGTGTTACTCCATTAAACCAACCTAAAATAGTAGATATAATTATACCATAAAGTATTGCACCTCTAACTTTTCTGGCATGAAGTATACCAGTAATAATTAGACCCAATAAAGCAATTAATGCAGGACCACTAAGGATATCTCCCATGGCCAAAAATGTAGCCGGGTCATCTACAATAATACCTGCATTCTTTAGGCCCAGGTAAGCAATAAAAAGGCCTATACCAGCACTGATACCGGTTTTGATACTCATGGGAATTGAATTTACAATCATTTCCCTGATGGGGAAAATACTAATGATAATAAAGAGAATACCTTCCAGTAAAACTAATCCTAAAGCTACCTGCCAGCTTAAACCCATTTGTCCAACCAGAGTATAGGCAAAAAAGGCATTAAGGCCCATACCGGAAGCCAGGGCAAAAGGATAGTTGGTAATAAAGGCCATACATAAAGTTCCTAAAACTGCACCCATGATGGTGGCGATAAATACACCTTCAAAAGGCATGCCTGCATCAGCCAGGATGGATGGATTGACAAAAATTATGTAAGCCATGGTCATGAAAGTTGTCAGTCCAGCCATAAACTCTGTTTTTACATTTGTGCCATTTTCCTTGAGCTTAAAAAAGTTTTCCAACATAATAAATACTTCCTCCCCTTTATAGTTTTAGTAAATTAAACTAAAAAAAGCCTCGACAGGTAGATCCCCTATTATAACGAAGGAACCTACCCGTCCAGGCTTTTATCCTCACGGTGTAGCCCGCCTTATACAAAAGCGGACACTGCATCACTCGGTCCAGACCTAAATAAATTAGCGGAACCCTAGGTGCACTTCCCTCGTAGTCAAATAGTTTACGGCTATTTGGTAGAGACTTGTGAACCATATCTTCACAAATATACGAGGCTATTCAATTACACCTATATTATACGTTAATATTTTTTCTTTGTCAACAAAAACCGAGTTTTTATTTAGATATGCAGTTCACCGGCAAATTCCACCTTGGTCAGGTCGGTCCTTACAAAGAACCTCTCTATACCTATAGGTATTTTATTTAAAAGAACCATTCTCCTGGAAAGCAGCAGGCTATCAACTTCAGGAAAATATTTTTTTATGATTTCAACCGGACTTTCTACAGTGATAATATTATTCATAAATTGCAAATTATTTATTCCCTTTCTGCCCAGAAGATCATAAACAGACTCTAAATTCATCAGCCGTTCTTTATTTATATCCTTATCCATATATGTAATCAACTCATGTATACAATAAGGCTTTTCATCAACACTCTGGATCTGATAGACTTTTACCAGTTCATCATCTGCCCGGAAACGGCTGATTTCCGGAAATTGATTTTCATCTGCCTTTTCAATAAAAATATCACTACACTGTATAGAATTATAATTATATTCTTCCCTTAAACTAACTTTTGCCTGTAATTCAAATTGTTCATCCATTTTCAGTCTTTTTTCCATATTCCGGGCGTATTTTTCCCGCAATTTCATTAAGGAAATATTGGCTTCTGAAAGGATTGTTCTCACATAGCGTGGCGTTGTCTGGACATATTCGGCAATATCACTGATCTTTAAAAAAGGGTCACTCTGGGCAAAATTAATAATCTGTTCCTTTTTTGTTAATTCATCGATAGCCATAGCTAATCCCCCCTCAATTTTCTTATGTTACTCATATTATGGGCAGATATCAGGCAGATTATACATAAAAAAAGAAAACTGAGGTAAGATTTTTCTCTCCTGTTTTCAGGCAATTATAAAAATGTCATGATAAGAGCAGTAAAAAAGCACCTTAATAATTTTAAGGTGCCTCCCTATTAATCATTATAAGCCTTCCGTTTTATCGTAATTCCCCCATTATGGGATAAGGAAAAGGATATCTTCCGGGCATCAAAATATAGTAAAATAAGTACTACTATATCAGTATTTACAGATAAGGTCTGTTTTATTCGTAAAACCGGATTGAAATTCTCAATCTCCAGTTGGGAACTAACAAGTCCAGTTGCCAGGTCTACTATAAGATCCAGATTAGATATTTCCAGGTCTTTTTCACCAAGTACTTTGTTTATATTCTCCAGGACTTCTTTATATGAATAGGAGTCTTGCTCCTGAAAATGTCCCTTGTCTAAAAATACCGATATCAGGCCCCAGGTATTGTTTTTAACAAGCAGTGAATAAGACTGATGAAAAAAATTACTCTGTACTTGAGCAGCAATATTATTTATATCTAAGGGATTATTTAAAAATAAGTGCTCTGACTCTATTATGTTCTTCCAGTCAAATAAGGGTGTTTTAATCAAATGGTTTAAAATAATGCGATCACTAAGGCTATATCTCTTATCTTCGATGCTCCTGGCATAATCCTTTCTCAATTCCATCAGGGAAAGATTTGCTTCAGATAATATAGTCCTTACATATTTTGAAGTAGTATTAGCAAGCTCGGCCAGATCTTCAATCTTTAAAAAAGGATCCCGATAGGCATTTTCAATAATAATTTCTTTTTTTGTTTTATAATTCAAATTACCCACTGCCTTCCTCTCCAAACTTATTTTATTACTCTTCTCCTGCTTTTTTCTTAAGGATTTATTTCATTTTACAGGCAGGATGCTTATGCTTAAGTAATGAGGATATGGCACAGGCCAGGCCTGTCCATAAAAACCCTAATAAAAAATATAAGTTATGGTATAAGTTATAATAGTTATATATAGTTATATATAGTTATATATAGTTATAATAGTTATATATAGTTATATATAGTTATATATAGTTATAATGGCTATAATAGATAAAATTTAAGTTAAGATATAAGTTATAATAGATGATAAAAGTCATGCTAGAAGACAGAATATGAAAATCTTTTTCAATTTTATATCAGGATTCTCCACTTGTCAAAGCATTTCAGGCCTTTTGCAATTCTTTACAGATTATAGATAGTTTTATACTTTTCATAAACTGCCAGTACCTGCTGAATATATCTCTTAGTTTCAGCAAAAGGCAGGTTTTCAATACTCTCCTGACAACCATCCCAGATATTATTTTCCAGCCACTTTTTTACATTTCCCCTTCCAGCATTATAGGCCGCCAATACTACAACTAAATCATCATTAAATTCCTGCTTTAGATTAGCCAGATACCAACAACCAAACATGATATTTATTACCGGATCAAACAACATGTTTTTTTCAAAATCCCTTATTGCCAGCTGTTCTGCAATCCACACCCCTGTATCGGGCATAATCTGCATCAGGCCCATTGCTCCCCGATAGGAACTGGCAGTAGGGATATATTTGCTTTCCACAAAAACTATTGCCGCTACCAGAGAAGGATCCAACTGGTATTTTTGGGCACTGGCAATAATCAGGTCTTCATACTCAATTGGAAAGAGTAGTCTCCAGAACCAATTCATTTGACTAATCAATAACATAGAAAAAATCAATAAGCCTAATATAAAAAAAGCCCTTTTAATTATCTTATCTTTACTTCCCATCATTGCCACCTTTTTTGCTAAATTCAATTTCTTATTTTCCAGTATATTCTTTGTCTACTTTATTTATTACTTTCTGTCCTCTTAGTCTTCCGGAAGATGACTATATAGGATTTATTATAAGTTTAAGGATTCATTGACAATACCACGGAGAACCAATTCTGCAGTAGCCAGATTAGTAGCCAGGGGGACATTATGAACATCACAGACCCTCAATAGGGCAGTAATATCCGGTTCATGGGGTTGTGATGTTAAAGGATCCCTTAAAAATATAACTCCATGAATTCTTTTTTTGGCCACTTCAGCCCCTATCATCTGGTCACCACCCAATGGGCCTGATTCCATCCTCTCTACCGGTAGGCCAACATGCTCAGCTATTAATCGTCCGGTAGTTCCCGTTGCTACCAGGTCACATTGGATTAACAGGTCCCGATTTTTTTTGGCAAATTCAATCATTTCTGGTTTTTTTTCATCATGTGCAATTAAAGCAATCCTTTTAAATTTCATTAATCTCCCTCCATTTAAAAAAGACTTCCCTTTTTAATTCCTCTAGATTACCTCTATTATCTATAATAAAATCAGCCAGTTCCCTTTTCTTTTCCAGAGACAACTGGGACTTTATCCTTTTATTGGCTTCTTGGTAACTGAGCCCATCCCGGGCCATAAGCCGCTCCAGCTGGGTCTCTCGATCTACATAAACAAGCCAGCTTTCATCAACCATCTTCTCCAGTCCGGCTTCAAATAAGAGGGGGACATCCAGTACTATGATTTTATTTTGTCCCCTATTCTCCTCTATTTTCTCCCTCATCTCCTTAATAATCTGGGGATGGGTAATCTCCTCCAGTAATCTCTTCTTTTCCCGGTCATTAAAAACAATTTTTCCTAACCGGGACCGATCTATCTCACCATTGGCAGCGAGGATTTCCCGGCCAAAAGCCTCAATAATCTTCCTGTAGGCTGGCTTTCCTTTTTCCATAATTTCATGGGCAATTTTATCAGCATCAATTATAATGGCACCCAGTTCAGCCAGATAAGCACTTACAGTACTTTTACCTGAAGCAATTCCACCAGTCAGTCCTATAATCATAATAATACTCCAATCTAAAAAATATTCAATAAGCCCAGGGCGATTATAATTAATCCTGCGATCAGGTTAAAATATCGGGGCAATCTGGCACTGATCTTCTTTCCAGATAAAAAACCGGCTCCAACAAAAATTATATTTATTATTCCTATTATAACAGGAAATAGATAGGAAAAGCCAGTTAAACCTATTCCCAACCCGGCCCCTATTGCATCAAGGGCCAGAGCTAAGCCCAGAAATATGGCTTCAAGATAATTAATAGTTCCAGACTTATCAAAGTCGGCCAGGCCAGGGTCTTTCAGGATATTTATTATTATACCCAGGGATTTAATCTGGAAAGAATAAATAAGTTTTTTCTTCTCTTTTTTTTGCCTTATCTTATCCCGTCTGGCAGAATAAATTATCCAGATACCAATCGCTATGATAATCAGGCTGCCCAGTACCCTGGCTGTTTTCATGGAGATATAAGTAGCAAAAAAGGCTCCCAGAGAACCGGTCAAAAAGATTAGCCCTGTAGAGATAGCACCAATAATCAGTAAAGAAAAGAAACCCAGGCGGATATTTCGTATCCCATAAGTAACTCCAACAGCAAAGCCATCGATACTGACTGCTATAGCCAGAACAAGAATAGGCCAGATATCGGTAAGATCCACCATAAGCACCTCCCAATATTTTCTGACTCTTTATTATATGGAATCCCGGTGCTTATAGTTAATGCCAGAGCATTTAAGTATTATATATATCTGCCCCCTCTAATTCTGTCTTATTTTTGACAGTTGGGACAATAATGGGTACCCCGGCCAGCTATCTTTTTCTTTGTTATTATACTACCACAACGGGGACACTCCTGGCCACCCTGTTGGTATACCTGTAATTCTTCCTGAAAATTCCCCTTCTCTCCCCTTGCATCCCGATAATCACTGAAAGAGGTCCCTCCGGCAGCTATGCCTTTTTGCAAGACCAGACGAATGGAATCATATAAAGCTTCAACCTCATCTTCCTTTAAAGAATCAGCAGAGCGTTCTGGAGAGATAGCAGCAGCAAAGAGGGCTTCATCAGTATAGATATTACCCAGGCCGGCAATAAAACTCTGATTCAGCAATAAAGACTTGATATTGGCTTTTTTGCCCTTTAAGGCCTTTGAAAAATCCCCCAGGGTAAATTCAGGGGCTAAGGGCTCTGGACCCAGGTTTTGCAAGCCCCCTGCTGGCCGGTAATCACCATCAGCTACCAGATAAACACGGCCAAATTTCCTGACATCATGAAATCTAAGGTCCAGACCTTTATTAAGCTGGAAGATAATGTGGGTATGTTTATCATAAGCCACCTCCCGGGCCAGGACCAGCAATCTCCCTGTCATCCGTAAATGAACAACCAGGGTTTTCCCTCCTGATAATTTGAGCAAAATATATTTGCCCCTTCTATCTATATCTTCAATAGTTTTGCCTTTTAATACTTCCTGAAATTCCTCCACAGGAGGATAGGCAACCAGGCTTTCCGCCCGGATAATAAGATTTTCTATAGTATAACCCCTTATCAGGCTCCGCAAACCCCTTACTATTGTCTCTACTTCCGGTAATTCTGGCATCAGCTTCCACCCCTAATTTTCAGTATAATCCTCCTGGTCTTTCCAATTTTCTGCTACCTGTACTTCTACCACCAGTGGAACCTTCAATTCTACTACCTTTTCCATCTCCCTTTTCAGGACCTCGGCCAATTCCTTCAGGTCTTCCCTGTGTACCTCCAGAACCAGTTCATCATGGACCTGCAATAAAATCCTGGCCCGGTATTTTTCTGTTTTTATTTTATTATAAACATTAAGCATGGCCTTTTTCATCAAATCTGCAGCACTACCCTGAATAGGGGTGTTGATAGCCGTCCTGCGGGCAAAATTACGTCTATGAAAATTACGGCTATTTATATCCGGTATATGTCTCCTCCTATTTAAGATAGTTGTTACAAAGCCATCCTTCCTGGCCTTTTCAACCACTTCATCCATATATTTTTTTACACCAGAGAAGCGCTGAAAATATTTCTCGATATAGGCCTCTGCTTCATTACGGGAAATACCCAGATCAGTAGCCAGGCCGAAGGAGCTCATCCCATAGGCTATACCAAAATTAATCACCTTGGCATGTCTCCGCATATCCGGGGTAACCTCATCTGGCCTGACACCAAAGATTTCACTGGCTGTTTCATTATGGATATCTGCATTATTATTGAAGGCCCTGATTAAATTCTCATCACCACTAATATGGGCCAGGACCCTTAACTCAATCTGTGAATAATCTGCAGAGAGTAAAAGCCAATCCTCATTTTCGCTTATAAAGGCTTTTCTGATCTCTCGACCCTCTGCTGTCCTGATAGGTATATTTTGCAAATTCGGATCAGTACTGCTTAATCTGCCTGTGGCTGTAACCATCTGGTTAAAACTGGTATGTAACCTGCCAGTCTCCTTATTAACCAGGGGGGGTAAGGCATCTACATAGGTGGATTTTAGTTTGGCCAATTGCCTGTATTTCATTATCAGGCCTATTATTTCATGCTTATCCTTTAATTCCTCCAGGACTTCTGCATCGGTAGAATAACCTGTTTTGGTTTTTTTAACCACCGGCAGGCCTAATTTTTCAAAGAGAATAACCCCCAGCTGTTTGGGAGAATTTATATTAAATTCTTCTCCAGCCAGTTTATGGATTTTTTCTGTTATTAGTTCCAGCTCCCTGGCCCATTTTTCTGAAAGAATCTCCAGATAGGCAGTGTCGATCTTTACCCCGTTGACTTCCAACTCTGCCAGGACCTCTACCAGGGGAATCTCCAGCTCCCTGTATAGGGAATAAAGGTTATCATTTTTTAGTTTTTCTACCAGTATATCTTTCATCTCAAAAAGGCGGGAAAGGATCAGGCTGTTTTTGTCCCTTACTGAGCTATCTGCAGGTAAAGAAAGTTTTAGTTCTTTTTCCACCTGTTCTTCCAGGGAAGGCAGATTATCAGAAGGGTTTAATAAATAGGCTGCCAGCAAGGGATCAAAAACAAAACCCTTCAGGTCCAGGCTCTTTTTCTTCAAAACTATAAAAGTTTCTTTTCCGTGGAGGATATATTTTTTGATCTCTTCCCTGGAGAAAATATCACTAAAAAGTTTGAGTATCTTCTCTGTAAAGGGTAAAGAATAGACTTCTTTATTATTTAAGGCAAGTAGAAAGCTCTCCACCCGGGCACTGACAGGATATTTATAATTATCCAGGAGGAAATCCAGGGCCATTTCCTTTTGAGCCTCTATCTTCCTGATAATAGCATTGATTTTTTCCTCATCAGCCTCCTCCAGCTCCTGAAAATCAATCTCCTCCAGAGCAAATTCCTTTCTGGCAGTACCGGCAGTGCCAGGAGCAAATTGTTCCAGCAGGCTTTTAAATTCCAATCTTTCTAATAAGGGGAGCAGGGCTTCCTTATCTACTTCCTCCAGCCTGGAATCAGCCAGATTATATTCCAGGGGAACATCAATCACTATAGTTCCCAGAAGCTTGCTCAGCCGGGCCTGGTCCCCATACTCCTGGAGATTTTCCTTCCTTTTCTTACCTGAAACCTTATCTATATTAGCCAGGAGATTTTCCAGAGAAGAAAATTCCTTTAACAATGCTATGGCTGTTTTTTCACCAATACCAGGGACACCGGGTATATTATCAGAACTATCCCCCATTAAGCCCTTCATATCCTTTAATTGATCTGGTTCCAACTGATATTCTTCCTTGATTTTAGCCAGATCATATCTCTCCAGCTCTGTAATCCCTCTTCTGGTATAGAGAACATTTATCTTTTCACTTACCAGTTGCAGGGTATCCCGGTCTCCTGTAACTATCCTTACTTCCAGGCCCTCCTTTTCACCTTTCCTGGCCAGGGTGCCAATCAGGTCATCAGCTTCAAAACCCTCTTTGCTGATAATCTTTATATTTAAAGCCTCCAACAATTCCCTGATTAAGGCAAACTGGGGCCTCAATTCATCAGGAGTCTCCTTCCGGTTACCTTTATATTCTACATACTCCTGATGACGAAAGGTAGGAGCCTTGGTATCAAAGGCTACAATCATATAATCTGGCTGCTCATCCTCAATGAGCCTGAATAACATTCTGGCAAAACCATAGACAGCATTGGTATATTCACCAGCACTGTTCTGTAAAAGTGGTAAAGCATAAAAAGCCCGATGGGCCAGACTATGTCCATCTAGTAAAAATAATTTTTCCGCCAAGTTCGATCACTCCTTCAAGTATATATTCCCCGAAAAACTTGAAAAACCTGCAAATTATATAGAAAGATAAAACCGGCTTTTTAAGCCGGTTCCTGAATTAATATTCCTCCATATGATTCCATTCTGCATCTTCCAGCCAGGTATTTGGCCTATCCAGCATCTCTGCCAGGTTTTCCATAATTTCCTGGTGTTTTCTTTCTTCTTCCGCCAGTTGTTTAAAAACCCTCCTGACATGTGCCAGATCTGCTTTTTCAGCCTGTTCCAGGTAAAACTCTTTGCTCTTTCTCTCTAATTCCACTGCCTGTTTATAGATTTCTACTTCATCTTCAGGGAAAATCATCTCTGGTAATTCATCTACCATCCTCTGGAAAAAATCCCTGGCCTTTTCCTTTATATCTGACTCTACTTCTTCAACCATCTTTTCTGCCCTTAATTGTAAAACAATCTGTTCATGCTTTAGCTCTTCTGCTGCTAATTCTGCAAATAATTTCCTCATATATTCATTTGGTGCATTTTTACTTTTTTCCTGATAATAATCATGGAGTTCCCGCTCAAATTCAATGGCAAAATCAAAAATATTCATTTTGTCCCCCCTTATAGTTTATTGATAACTATTAGCAATATTATAACAGGAATATAAACATTGTCAAATAAAGCTAAATATTTATAGGCCTATCTTCAGTTACATGTTGAAGACCCTGGCAGAAGAGAGAAAGAACATGCTCATCATCAAGAGAATAATAGACAGACCGGCCGTCTTTACGGAACTTAACAAGTTTATTATTTCTTAAAACCCGTAATTGATGAGAAATGGCAGAAGAACTCATTCCCAGTAATTCTGACAAATCACAGACGCAGAGTTCCCGGTCTTTCAGGGCATATAAGATCTTTATTCTGGTCGGATCCCCCATGGTCTTAAACAATTCTGCCAGCTCGTAGACTATATTATCAGCCAATACATCTTCTTTCAATAATTCAATTAATTCCTGGTCAGGATTGAAAACCTCACAGTAATCACAGAGTACAGGAAATCTTTTTTCTTCCCTCATTCCAGTGCTCCTTTCTTGAAGACTTCATGAGTCTATTTTAAATTGTTTTTTTCAAGATTCGTAATGAGTTTAAGACTGCCAGTATTGTTACCCCTACATCGGCAAAGACTGCCAACCACATGGTAGCCAGGCCCATGGCTCCCAGTAACAATACTATACCTTTCACCCCCAGGGCCAGAATGATATTTTGCCAGACTATCCTCCTGGTCAGGGCAGCAATCTTGATTGCCCTTACTAACCTGGAAGGTTCATCAGTCATTAATACCAGATCTGCTGCTTCAATGGCAGCATCTGACCCCACCCCACCCATGGCTATACCTATATCAGCCCTGGCCAGGACCGGAGCATCATTGATACCATCACCTACAAAAAGCAGTTTGCCTTTACCCTTGTTTTGAAGGAGTTTTTCCACTATCTCTACTTTATCTTCCGGTAATAGGTCAGCATAATAGGCATCCAATTCCAGGTTGGAGGCCAGTTCTTCCGCTACTGCCTGCCGGTCACCTGTCAGCATAAGGACCTCTCTTATACCCAGTTCCCGTAAAGTCCTGATTGTTAAGGGAACATCTTCCCTGACAAGATCTGTAAGACTAATATAGCCAGCAAAGACCTTATCTACTACCACATAGACTACTGTCCCCTTACCAGTGTAGGCTTGAACACCATCACTAATCTCATACTCCCGTAGGAGCTTATCATTTCCCACCAGTACTTCCCTGGCTTCATAGACGAACCTGATGCCAAGGCCCGGCAGTTCCTGATAAGACTCAATCTTATCCCGGGCAGGCACAGGTTCATAGGCAGCCAGTATAGCTGTGGCAATAGGATGAGTGGAATGGCTTTCCGCCAGGGCAGCCATCTCCAATATTTCTTTTTCTGAAAAACCATTATAGACCTTTATCTCCTCCACTGCAAATACACCTTTAGTTAAGGTACCTGTCTTATCAAAGACTACCCCTGCAACCTCATTCAGGGCCTCCAGGTAATTGCCGCCTTTGACCAGTATGCCTTCCCTTGAAGCCCGGCCAATTCCGGCAAAGAAACCCAGGGGAATCGATACAACCAGGGCACAGGGACAGGAAATAACCAGGAAGATCAAAGCCCGGTAGAACCAATCTACAAATAGGGCTCCGGGAATAAAGAGGGGAGGAAAAACAGCTATGGCCAGGGCAGCAAAGACTACAATAGGTGTATAATAACGGGCAAATTTACTGATAAACTCCTCTGTTGGAGCCTTACGGGCTGCAGAATTCTCCACCAGTTCCAGGATTTTCGCTACTGTTGATTCACCATAACTCTTACTTACCTTTACAGTAACCAAACCATCTTTATTGACCATACCACTTAAAATCTCATCACCGGTTTCCAGGCTCCGGGGAATTGCTTCACCGGTTAAAGCCGAGGTATCAACCATGGTTTTCCCTTCAACTATTATACCATCTAAAGGTACCCGCTCACCTGGCCTGATAATTATTTCATCACCAGGCCTGACCTCCTGAGGAGCTACCCTTTCAATCCTGTCCTTTAGCTTTAAATTTGCATAATCAGGCCTGATATCCATTAATTCCTTGATAGAAGTACGGGAGCCTTCCACTGCCTTGTCCTGCAGGAACTCACCAATCATGTAAAAGAGCATTACTGCTACAGCTTCGGGATATTCTCCAATGGCAAAAGCCCCAAGAGTAGCAATAGTCATCAGGAAATTTTCATCAAAAATCCTGCCCCGGGGAATATTCCTGACAGCAGTATAGATAATCTCCCCACCTATAATTAGATAACTGGCCAGGTATAAGAGAAAAGTTAACCAGGAGGGTATACTTACAGTAGATAGTGAGAATTGAAATAACAAGGCCAGTACAAAAATAAGGCCTCCTGTAAATAAACGTCCCTTTTCAGTCATTAAGCCAGACAAAAGCTGACCACCCTTTTTATTATCTTTTCTTTCAGGACTCCTCCTCTGAGACTCTTCTGGATACCTGGCCCTGGCTTCATTTGCCAGTCCTGGTCTTTCTCCTCCTATATTTTCTCTATCTTCCTTGCCAGGTCTTCCATTTACCTGGTAAATAGAAACTCCTATTCCTCCCTCTATACTGTCACAGATATCCTGGAGGACAAAAAGCATCTCTCCTGGATCTTTATCCAGCAGATCTATATTAATAGTGCCAGCAGCAAAATTAAGGAAAGCATTTTCTACATAAGGCTCTTCCCTGACAGCCCTTTCAATCTTTAAAGCACAGCTGGCACAGTTTAATCCCTTTAATAGATAAACAGCCTTTATCTTCTTATTTACAGACTCTGCCTCTATCCCTCTTGCAGTATCCACTACTGACATCTCATCCCTCCTATTTAAAACTATATTTGAACAGTTATTCAATCGTTGTAATCATTATACTATAATCTGGCAGCTTCTGCAAGGTAAAATTTAATAACTTTTATAGTGATAAGCCATTAAATTTCTTCATCTCTTATAATCTGGTCATCTGGACCCAGGTTGGGAAATTCCCTTACCTGGGGATTAAGATCCAGGAAAGTTTCATAGACCTGGAGTTCCACTATAGATTCTGTGGCCAGATCTTCAAAAACCTCTGCCCTTATTCTCCTTCTGCCCTGAAGCTGGTCATACCTTTTTAGAAAGCTTGATTTCTTTTGCCGGAATCCCCGCTTGGTCCTTACAGGCATTTTAACCTCCTTACTTTTTCTACATTAATAGCTTTGCTAGCTAATTTCATTTCTCCTTATTTTCTTTCCTGTTTTAAGAATAGCTTTTCTGCTTATACTTTTCTTTTTTTCGATATTTCCTCTGCTTTAATTCATCTTCTTAGCTTACTTGCTTTACTATCTTTAATCACCTTATATACCTATTATATGATAATAATTTACATTGTTTAGGCCTGGAAGTTAATTAATTTCTAAATTTGGGGAATAATATTAGAAAGCATTAAAAGGAGTGTGGTAATACTGGGAAAGGATAAAAATAAATTCAAACTAAGAATGATGGAAATGCCTGTGGAGAATCATCAAACTGCAGCCTGGATAAATATCGAAAAACTGGAGGGGGAAGAAAGGATATATAAGCCTACTTATTTAGGTGTAGAAGAAGCCAAAGAATACGTAGATGAAAACAGGAAGTAAATTCTGCAGATCCAGAAATACCTGATATTTTTCTCCTTTATCGTAACTGGTACAGGCCAGGCTCTTAATAAAACCTGTAAATAATAACGGCGCTTGAGCGCCGTTATTTCTCTTTTCCTATATTATTTATTCTTCCATCTAGCTCACTCTACCCTCACTTACCTGGTTTACCCTACTTGCTTGTTATCACCTCCAGGCCTGCTATATAATCTTCTTAGCTAAAGTCCATTTCTGCCATACGTTTATATATTTCATAACGTTCCCTGGCATCCTTTTCTGCCTTGGCATATAGTTCTTCTGCCAGTTCCGGGAAGGTATTCTGGAGCTGGGTAAAGCGGATTTCTGACTCCAGAAAGTCCCTGATTGATCCCTTTGGTTCTCTGGAATCCAGTATAAAGGGGTTTTTCCCCTCTTCCCTTAGCATGGGGTTATAACGGTAAAGGTGCCAATATCCTGTCTCTACAGCCCATTTTTCCTGGGCAACAGATTTACCCATACCATTTTTGATTCCATGGCTGATACAGGGGGCATAGGCTATAATCAGGGAAGGGCCCTTATACTGCTCTGCTTCCAGAAAAGCCCTGATGGTCTGGTTTAAATTGGCCCCCATGGCAATCTGGGCTACATAAACATAACCATAGCTCATGGCCATCATCCCCAGGTCTTTCTTTTTGGTTCTCTTTCCTGAAGCAGCAAATTTGGCCACTGCTGCTGTTGGTGTAGATTTGGAGGATTGTCCACCGGTATTGGAGTAAATCTCTGTATCATAAACCAGTATATTGACATCTTCTCCGGCAGCCAGGACATGATCCAGGCCTCCATAGCCAATATCGTAAGCCCAACCATCACCACCTATGATCCAGACAGATTTCTTGACCAGATAATCCCTGTATTTCAGTATATCCTGGATAAGTGGTATGGCTCTATATTCCGGTTTCTCAATAAGGTCCAGGAGGCGCCTGCTGGCATCTTTACTGGCCTCGCCCTTATCCATGTTCTCCAGCCAATACTGGAAGGCATTTTTACAGTCAGCATCAATGTTGAGCTCATCCATTCCTTTTTCCAGCAGATTTTTCAATCTTTGCCTGATCTGGCTTACTCCCAGATAGATACCATAACCGAATTCAGCATTATCCTCAAAGAGGGAATTGGCCCAGGCCGGACCTTTCCCTTCCTGGTTTGTGGTATAGGGAATAGAGGCCTCGCTGGCACTCCAGATAGAAGAACAACCTGTTGCATTGGCAATGATCATCCGGTCGCCAAAGAGCTGAGTGGCCAGGGTAGTATAGGCTGACTCACCACAACCAGGGCAGGCACCATGAAACTCCAGAAGTGGTTGGGCAAACTGGCTGCCCTTTACACTTGTTTTTGCCATTAGGTGATCTTTATAGGTTACATTATTGGCTGCATATTCCCAGTTCTCCAGCTGTCTTGGCATCTCTTCTTCTGCATTTACCATGACCAGGGCTTTTTCAGGGGCTGGGCAGATATCAGCACAATTACCACAACCAGTACAATCCATAACACTGACCTGGATGCGGTAATGATAACCTTCCGGAATAGGCTTTGCTGCCTTCTTGGTTTCAAAGCTATCTGGAGCATTTTTCTTTTCTTCTTCATCCAGGAGGAAGGGCCTGATGGTGGCATGGGGACAGACATAGGAACACTGGTTACACTGGATACAGTTTTCTGTCTGCCACTGGGGCAGCATCACTGCTATGCCCCGCTTTTCATATTTTGTGGTACCCAGGGGGAAAGTACCGTCTTCCATCCCCACAAACACACTGACCGGTAATTCATCTCCTTCCCGGCGGGCAACAGGCCTTTTAATCCTTTTAATAAATTCCGGTTCCTCTTTTTCCGGATACTCTTCCCAATCATCTTCTGCCCTGGCCCAGTGTTCCGGAACATTAACCTTAATCAGTTTTTCCAGGGACAGGTCTACAGCCTTATGGTTCATCTCTACAATCTTCTTACCCTTTCTGCCATAGGTCTCTACTATAAATTCCTTCAGGTACCTGATGGCATCATCAATGGGGATTACATTGGCCAGTTTGAAGAAAACTGTCTGCATGATCATATTGATCCGGTTATTCAAACCTACTTCCTGAGCCAGGCTGACAGCATCGATAATATAAAAAGCAATATTTTGCTCTGCTATGTATCTCTTAATAGCAGCCGGTATCTTCTCCTCTAATTCCTCTTCACTCCAGGGACAGTTGAGAACAAAGACACCATTAGCTTTCAAGCCATTTAGCAAATCATAATGATAAATGAAAGATCTATTGTGACAGGCTACATAATCAGCATCATAGACCAGGTAGGAAGATTTTATGGGTTTTCTTCCAAACCTGAGATGGGAAATTGTTGTCCCTCCTGATTTTTTACTATCATAGGAGAAATAACCCTGGGCATAGAGATCCGTCTTATCACCGATGATCTTGATGGCCATCTTATTGGCACCAACTGTTCCATCTGAGCCCAGTCCCCATAAGCGGCAGCTGATAGTTCCTTCCGGTGTTGTATCAATAATATCTTCCTCTGGCAGGGAGGTATTGGTCACATCATCCACAATACCTACAGTAAAATAGTTTTTCGGGCTTGCTGCCTTTAAATTATTGAAAACAGCCAGAATCTGGGAAGGACGGACATCCTTCTGACCCAGGCCATAGCGTCCACCAACAATCAGGGGTTGTTTTTCTTTGCCATAGAAAATACTGCGGACATCTTCATATAAAGGTTCTCCGGGAGCTCCTGGTTCCTTGGTCCGGTCCAGGACAGCTATTTTCCTTACGGTTTCTGGTAAAACCTTGAAGAAATACTTTTCTGAAAAAGGTCGGTAGAGGTGGACCTTGATCATGCCTACTTTTTCATTTTTCTCAAGTAGATAATCGATTACTTCCTCAATCACATTACAGGCAGAGCCCATGGCTATAATTATGTTTTCTGCATCCCTGGCACCATAATATGTAAAGGGATGGTACTCTCTACCGGTAAGGTTCTTTATCTCCTCCATGTAGTGTGCCACAATATCCGGTACCTCTTGATAGTAAGGATTGGCGGCTTCCCGCAACTGGAAATAGAGATCCGGGTTCTGGGCTGTACCCCTTAAAACCGGCCTGTCTGGATTCAGGGACCTGTTTCTAAATTCCTCCACAGCCTGATAATCCACCAAACCAGCCAGATCATTATAATCCAGTACCTCTATCTTATTTATCTCATGAGAGGTCCGGAAACCATCAAAGAAATGCAAAAAGGGGACCCNNGGATTTTATTGCTGACAGGTGGGCAATTGCCGCCAGGTCCATTACTTCCTGAACACTGCTGGAGGCCAGGAGGGCAAAGCCAGTCTGTCTGGCTGCCATTACATCTGAATGTTCCCCGAAAATGGACAGGGCACTTGTGGCTATAACCCTTGCACTGACATGAAAAACAGCTGGTAATAATTCTCCAGCTATCTTATACATATTGGGTATCATCAGCAAAAGGCCCTGGGAAGCTGTATAGGTTGTTGTCAGGGCCCCGGCCTGTAATGAACCATGGACAGCACCAGCTGCACCTGCTTCTGACTGCATCTCTACTACCCGGACCTGTTGGCCAAAGATATTTTTTCTCCCTTGGGCAGACCAGAGGTCCACCAGTTCAGCCATCGTTGATGATGGGGTTATAGGATAAATAGCTGCAAGATCCGTAAAGGCATAGGATACATAGGCAGCTGCTTCATTTCCATCCATCATCTTTATCTTATTTGCCATAATAATACCTCCATCTCTCTTGGCTTCTTCTATTTCTAGTATTGTTAAATTTTAATAAAAAATACCCCCTTATTGAGTTTCGGGGATAAAATTGAAGAATAGGGTCAGGCATGATATAATCAATACTAAACTGATTCTTGTCGTAGATAAAATAGATAAATTATAGCAGATAAATTTCATGAGTATAAAAGCACTAAAGAGGGGGATTTACGATGGAGAATTTTGAATTTTACAGTCCAACCAGGATCATCTTTGGTCGGGGAACAGAAGAAAAAGCAGGAGAACTGGCCAGGGAATACGGAAAAAAGGTTTTGCTCCACTATGGTGGAGGTAGTATCAAGAAATATGGCCTCTATGACCGGGTTGTCCAATCACTAAGGGAGGCTGGAGTAGATTTTATGGAATTAGGTGGGGTAGAACCAAATCCCCGTCTGGGACTGGTCCAGGAAGGAATCAGAATCTGCCGGGAAAATAATATAGATTTCATCCTTGCTGTCGGGGGTGGCAGTGTGATTGATTCTGCCAAAGCCATATCCCTGGGAGTACCATACCAGGGTGATGTCTGGGATTTCTTCATGGGGAAAGCCCTGCCGGAAAAGAATCTCCCGGTAGGGGTAGTATTGACCATACCGGCTGCTGGCAGTGAAGCCAGTAATAGTGTTGTAATTACAAAGGAAGAAGGGCTTCTAAAGCGGAGCTGTAATAATGATATAAACCGGCCTGTCTTCGCCATCATGAATCCGGAAATATCTTTTACCTTGCCACCATATCAGACTGCTTCCGGTATAGTTGATATGATGGCCCATATTATGGAAAGGTACTTTACCCATCAGACTGATGTGGGCCTGACTGATGGCCTCTGTGAGAGCCTGTTAAAGGCCATTATTAAGAATGCCCTTATCGTCATGGAAGAGCCTGAAAATTATAATGCCAGGGCTGAACTCATGTGGGCAGGAACCCTGGCCCATAATGGTATAGTGGGAACAGGCCGGATTGGGGACTGGGCTTCCCATGCCATTGAACATGAATTAAGTGCCCTCTATGATGTAGCCCATGGTGCAGGCCTGGCAGTGGTCTTCCCGGCCTGGATGTTGTATGTCTATAAACATAATATAAATCGGTTTGCCCAATTTGCTGTCAATGTCTTCAATGTAGATTATGATTATGCCAGTCCGGAAAAGACTGCCCTGGAAGGTATCAGGCAGTTGAAGAAATTCTTTCAGAGAATCGGTATGCCTACTAGCCTGAAAGAATTAAATATCCCCACTGATAGTCTGGAAGAGATGGCCAGAAAATGCAAGCGGCCCAACCAGGGAAAACTGGGCTATTTCCTTCCCCTGACAGAAGAAGATATCCTGGCCATATACAGGCTTTGCCTCTAATAAAAACAGGGAAAACAAACAAAAAGGGACGGTTCCCGTGTATCCTTAGTGAAAAGGTTAAACACTGTAGAACCGCCCCCTTACTTTTGTTTCCTTTTAATTAATCATTCTCCAGTAATTCTATAATCATTCCTAATTGGGGTATAGCATCTATATAGGCATACCTACCACCGGTATATTCCCCTGTCTGGACCAGGGTCATGCCCTTTTCTTCCATAAGGCTGATATGTTCCTTCATCCCCTTAATCTGTAAGGCCACATGATGAATGCCCTGGCCGTGTTTATCCAGGAACTCCTGCCAGGTACTGGGTCCACCTACTGGTTCAATCAACTCCAATTGTAGAGACCCCATATCAAAAAAGGCTAATTTGGCCCTGGCTTCAGTGCTTTCACCCCTGTATTTGGTCTCTGCTTTCTCAACAGGATCGGTCAGGCTAATTTCCGGCATCTCTACCCCGAAAAGGTCCACCAGATTTGCTGCCGTCTTTTCAATATCCTCTACTACCACACCTACCTGTACCAGTACCTTGTTCTGCATTTTTTCCATTTCAGTCACTCCTTATGCTATCATATTCCTGTTACTTTATAAATACAGGATACCATTCCCCATCTTCTTTGTCCACTGGATATCCTCAAGCTCTCTTACCTATAAGTATCAATTAGAGAACGAATAAGCAAGTTTTCTTTAAGATCTCTTATAGTAATTCCATCTTCTGTTGTAATCACTATAGACTTCTCCTTGCCAGGATGGAGGTGGAAAAAGTTATCACTATAGCTGGCAGTATAGTTTTGCAGTTCCAACCAGGTCCAGAGGGCCGGTTTTTCAGCCTTAAGGTACAGTATAAAACTCTTATCAGCTATCTTTTCCACCTGATAAGAGATTTCTGCTTCCTCTAATTCCAGATGTTTTGGTTTACAAAAGGTAAGAAGATTGTCTGATACCCCTCTGCCATCTACTTTAAGTTCCAGCCAGAGTAAGAGATTACGGTTACCATATTCAGCTACATAATCTGCCAGAGAAAGTGTTTCTACCAGAGTATTACTGTTGCCCGGGATTTCAACTTCCTTTTGCCTGGCACTAATGGTGTTTCCAGCCAGGTCAGTCAATTCCCAGAAAACTTCAGCTGTAACTGCTTGTAGTTTATCACTGGTAACATGTATTTCCACAGTGTATTTTTCCTTATCCTCCAGGCCTGATATCAATAAAGGGGCATAAAAATTTCTGGCCATATAATGTAAGGCCTTCCAACGGCCATAATAATCTATGGAAGACCAACTGGCAACTGGCCAGCAGTCATTTAATTGCCAGTAAAGGGTACCCATAGTCCTGGGCATGGAACGGCGGAAGTGCTCAACAGCATATTTTATGGCCAGCCCCTGTAAGATCTGGCTAAGCCACAGCAAATCTTCAAATTTCCCAGGTAACCTGAACCAGTCTAACATATAATGAATAATCGTGGCATTACCTATGGGGCTCCGCTGATGTTCTTCCATAATATAACTGCTAATATTTCTATCTTCCGGTATGGTAAAACTATAAACTGTCTCTGGTTCAGGAAAAGATTGAAAGCCAAACTCACTGACAAAACGGTGTTTACAGCTTCGATACCACTCAAAGGCTTTCTTGCCATGCCAGACATCCCAGAGGTGGGCATCACCCCAGTCAGGGTTATTAGAATCCTCCCGGTCACCCAGGGGACTATGAGGACTGGCAGGCCAGTAGGCCACCTGGGGAGAATATTCTTTGACAAGGCTGGCCAGTAAGTCATCAAAGAGCCTGCTATAATCAGCCCAGCTCATTTGCCCCCTCTCAAGATCCCATTCCGCTCCCACCAGGCCCTGTTCCAGTTCATTATTACCACACCAGAGAGCCAGGCAGGCATGATGTCGAAGCCTTTTAAGATTATCTATTGCCTCAAGGCGGACATTATCCAGAAAATCCTCAGCAAAAGCAGGATAGGTACCACAGGCAAACATAAAGTCCTGCCAGACACAGAGGCCTAATTCATCACAGATATCATAAAAGGCATCATCTTCATAGATCCCGCCACCCCAGACCCGGATCATATTCATATTGGCTGCTGCAGCATCTTTCAGCAGCCTGTAATAGTCCTCTGCTTTCAACCGGGCCACAAAAGTATCTGCCGGTATCCAGTT
>LFRS01000094.1:0-805 GCA_001512435.1 Halothermothrix sp. DTU029
CTCAGTCCGGACTGGATTATCCGGTTGAAACTCATATTTATCCTATTTCTCTTCTGGATGATCAACCCGACCATGACACACCTGATCATGAAGGCCGGCCTCCTCCATGGAGTGGAACCGGTAGATGATACCAGATTGAGATTGAGGGAGGAGAGGTGAAGCTATGTATTTGACGGTTATTGATTACTGGACCATTGCCCTCCTACTTCTTCTGGTGGTGATTTCCATTTCCATATACTTTATCAAGGATTTGCTGCATGCTGTCATTGTTTATGGTGCCTATAGCCTGATCATGGCCCTGATCTGGCTGCAGATGAATACACCTGACCTGGCAATTACCGAGGCTGCAGCAGGTATCTGTACAACTGTCCTGATGATGGTTGTGGTATTCCGGACCAGCCGGAAGGAGGAAGAGTGATGAAGATAAGGAATCTGGTTTTTCTATTGATAATTTTGCTGGCTGTCTTTACCATGCTGCTTGCCGTGGCAGAGCTTCCTCCCTATGGCAGCCCGGATAATCCGGTGCACAATATGGTAACAGACCGGTATATAAATAAGGCCCTGGAGGAGACCGGTGTCAATAACATGGTAACTGCTGTCGTCCTTGATTATAGAGCCTATGATACCCTTTTTGAGACCATCGTCTTATTTACAGCAGCAGTAGCTGTTTATGTTACCCTGAAAAAAGCGAAGGGGAGTGAGAGTGGAGAATGAGGGATTTTGTTTTAAAAAGAATAGTAGCCGTTATTATACCATTTATATCCCTTTACGGTTTTTATGTAATCCTCCATGGTGCCATCTCTCC
>LFRS01000094.1:836-1850 GCA_001512435.1 Halothermothrix sp. DTU029
CTGCCAGAGAAGATCCTGGTCTGGACAGAGAGTTATGGTACTCTCTGGTATGTGCTTATGGGCCTGGTGGGTATTGTTAAGGGAGTGCCTTTTCTGAGTAACAGGCTGGCCGGTATTAACCTGGGGGTGCCGGGGACCCTTTCTGCCGGTGGCTTGATTGCCCTTATTGGTATTGGTGTTGGTATCAGGGTGGCCAGTACCATGATTACATTATTTTTTACGATGATGGAGGAAGAGAAGTGAGAATATTACTGGAGAAGTTGCTGATAAATTATCCTTTCTTTTTTGCTATAATCCTGTTTGTCATGGGAGCCTTTACTGTCCTGACCCGGTCAAACCTGTTTAAAAAACTCATCGGGATTAATATCATGGAAGGCGGAATTTTTCTTTTCTTTGTGGCTGCAGGGAATATCAAGGGCGGGGCTGTCCCCATCCTTGTTGAGAACAATCCCGGCATGACCTATATTAATCCGTTGACCTCTGCCCTGATGCTTACCGGTATTGTGGTCAGTGTAAGTGTCACTGCCTTTGCCCTGGCCCTGATTATCAGGTTATATAAAATATATGGGACTGTTGATGCAAGGCGGATAGCAGAGATGAGGAAAGAGGTGAAAGAGAGATGGCAGGAGTGATTACAGTAAATCTACCCGTGTTCCTGATTATATTGCCACTGGTTGCCGCCTTTATCCTGCCGACAATAGGCCGCCGGCAAAGGCTGCAGGAGAACCTCCTGCTTGTGGTTGGCTCCCTGGGAATACTGGGGGCAGGATATCTGGCCTATCTGGTCATGGATGGCGGTATATCGTCTGTCTATCAGATGGGGGGCTGGCCTGCTCCCTGGGGTATAGAATTGCAGGTAGACGGCCTGGCTGCTTTTTTCCTGTTGGTTATAACCTTTGTTCTTTTCCCCGTATTTTTGTTTTCCAGGGGAAATCTTGCTGAAGAGGTGGGCGGCAGGGAAAAGACAGCCCGCTTTTATGTCCTTATTTTACTTCTGGGCGGAGCACTGGCGGG
>LFRS01000094.1:2076-2432 GCA_001512435.1 Halothermothrix sp. DTU029
TCTTATCTGGCCTGGCTGTCAAGGGTTATATTATCTGTCTTTTTAAATTTTTCTACCGGATAGCCGGCCCCTTTTTATTACAGGAACTGGCCATGGATAAGATTATGAGGACTGCCGGCCTGCTGGGAATAGTGCTGGCTTCACTAATGGCAATCCGGCAGGATGAGTTGAAGAGGAGACTGGCCTTTTCTACAGTTGCCCAGATAGGTTATCTTTTTCTGGGAGCCAGCCTGTTAAATACAAGGGGTCTGTCAGGTACCTTCTTTTATCTGGCCAGTCATGCTGTAATCAAAGCAGCCCTCTTCCTGTCGGCCGGGACCATGCTTGCGGCAACAGGGAAGGAAAAGGTTAGCCAG
>LFRS01000094.1:2520-32017 GCA_001512435.1 Halothermothrix sp. DTU029
ATACCCCAGAAAATAGCTCTGGTATTTCTGGCTGTGCTGGTAGTACTGTTGGGAGTCATGCCGGGTACCGTGTTGGACCTGGCCGGCAGGGCTGCCCTGGACTTATTAACCCCATAGGGGAGGAGGTGTTTGCGGAGTGACCAGTCTGATTTTAGCTTTAATGAGTGCTTTAGTTGGAGTTTTATTGATTGTATTGATACCTGGTGAGAATAAGAAATTGCGCAATAGCATAGTTTTTCTTTCTGTTTTATTGGCCCTGGTCTTTAGCTGGCGGACGGGTTTGCTGGTTTTTGCCGGCAAGAGCATTGGCCTGAAAGTAGAACTGGGCAGGTTTGTCTGGAGCCTGAGGCCGGATCCCCTGGGGGTAGTATTCGGGCTGATTGCTTCTACCCTCTGGCTTTTTACAGGGGTGTATTCCTTCGGCTATATGGATAATAAGGAAAAACAAGGGTCCTATTATGTTTTTTTCCTGCTGGCCCTCTGTGTAACCCTGGGTGTGGCTTTTGCCGGTAACCTGGTGACCCTCTATTTATTCTATGAATTCCTGAGTTTTGCCACTTATCCGCTGGTAATCCATGAACGGAGTCCGGAAGCCATGAAGTCGGGCAAGAAATATATCCTTTATAGCCTTTCCGGAGCTGGCTTATTGTTGGTAGCTATCGTCCTTACCCATCACCTGGCAGGAAATCTGGCTTTCGGGGCCGGACCTATCCTGGAGGGCCTATCCGGACCAGGCCTGAACTGGCTCCTGCTTTTATTTGCCCTGGGCTTTGGTGTCAAGGCAGCTGTAATGCCCTTGCACCACTGGCTACCGTCAGCCATGGTAGCCCCCACTCCGGTAAGCGCCCTCCTCCATGCCGTAGCTGTGGTATATTCCGGTGCCTATGGGATAGTACGGGTGGTTTATTCGGTTTTCGGCCGGGAACTGGCAGGGGAACTGGTTTTCAGTAAAATATTTCTTTATGTCATAGTTTTTACTATCCTGGCAGGTATAATTGTGGCCATCAGACAGGATCATTTAAAGAGACGGCTGGCCTATCAAACTATCAGCCACCTTTCTTATATCCTTCTTGGAGCCTTTACCTTGACACCCTGGGGTTTAGCCGGAGCCGTTTTCCATATGATCAGCTATTCTACATTAAAGATAACCCTTTTCTTTTGTGCGGGAATCATCTCAGAACTGACAGGGAAGAGCAGTATCAGTAAAATGAAGGGAATCGGCCGGGGCCTGCCCGGTACCATGGTCCTTTTTGCCACAGGAACATTGGGTATGATCGGAATCTTACCCCTCAATACTTTCTGGGGTAAATATTACCTGATGAAAGGCAGTGTAGCAGGAGGAATGTGGCCCCTGGCCCTTGTCCTGATAATCAGTGGAATTCTCAATGGAGTCTGTTTCATCCCCTTTATCATAAAGGCCTTCAGTGGTGAAAAGAATCAGCCTGCAGGTAAAACCGGTAAGCGGGGATACAGGGAATATGCCCTCTTCATTCCGCCCTTAGTTTTAACCATTGCAGCCATCAGCATGGGCTTATTGCCGGGGATGGTCTGGCCTGCTGTACAGGCTGTTGTAGATTGGTTTTTTTAAAAGAAAGGAGGTTGTATACATGTGGCCTTTAACTGGTCCCTTTGTACCGGGCTTTTTTATTGATTCATTGAATCTTATTTTTATCATAATGGCTGCCTTGCTCTGGTTTGCTGTTTCCCTCTATTCTTACCGGTATATGAAGGTGGAAGGGAGGAGCAGGGGCTTTAATATCGCTTCCCTGCTGACCTTAGTGGCAGTGATGGGGGTATTCCTGGCCAGAAATCTCCTGACCATGTTGCTGTTTTTTGAATTGATGACTATCAGCTCCTATTTCTGGGTCATCCACAGGAGGGATAAGGAAGCCATCAGGGCCGGGTATTTTTATCTCTTTTTCAGTATCATTGGTGGTCTTTTCCTGGTTCTGGGGATAGTCTTTATGGGGGCAGCGACGGATGTACTGCCAGCCATTGGCAGCGGGGCTGTCACTCCCCTTAATGCCCGGGCCTTTAACTGGAGTATGGTTTTCTTTCTTATTGGTTTCGGAATCAAGGCCGGTATGGTTCCCCTCCACCTCTGGCTGCCTCATGCCCATTCCGCGGCACCTGCTCCTGCCAGTGGGCTCTTATCCGGCCTGCTCATCAAGGTAGGGGCCTATGGCCTGATCCGGCTTGGAGAGTTTGCCGGCTGGGGGATGGGGGCAGGTGTAAACTTAAAGTTCCTGGGGGTAATACTCCTGATTACAGGAATCCTTTCTATGCTGCTGGGGGTTGTTGCTGCCCTGTTACAGAGTGATGCCAAGAGGCTGCTGGCCTACCATAGTGTCAGCCAGATGGGTTATATCATTCTGGGCCTGGGTATCAGCCTCTACCTGGGAGCAGAGGGAGTGTTGGGACTGCTGGGAGCTATCTATCATGTCTTAAACCATGCCCTGTTCAAGGCTGCCCTCTTCCTGGGTGTCGGTATTATCTACGTTTACCGGAAGGAGACGGATCTTTATAAACTGGGCGGCCTCTGGCGCCAGTATCCGGTTACTGCTATCCTCATGTTTTTTGCTGTACTGGGTATTACCGGTGCCCCGGGCCTGAACGGTTATGCCAGTAAAACACTACTCCATCATGCGGTCAGTTTCTTATCTGATAAGGGAGGCCTGTGGGCTGTCTGGTTGGAATGGCTGTTCTCCCTGGTAGGTGTCGGTACTACTGCATCCTTCAGCAAGCTTTATTATCTCATGTTTCTGGCTAAACCGGCGGAGGAGGATGGCATTGAGAGGTTAGTGAATAAAAAGTTTGTTACTGAAAGGAAATTGTCCGGTATGCAGGCAGCCATGGTTTTACTGGTAATCAGTATGGTCTTGCTCGGACTTTTCCCCCAATTTTTCCTGTATAAGATGGCTGTCCCGGCTGCTGAAACATTGGGCCTGAGTGCGGAAACAGCCTTAGCTGGTTTTTCCTTCTGGACCTTCAGTGATCTGGCCGGAATCTTTATTACCCTGGCCCTGGGAGTATTGGTCTGTTTTGCTGGCTTAAAGAGTGGAGCCTTCCACTGGCAGCCGCCTCAGTGGCTTACCCTGGAAGGCCTGGGCAATCTGGCCTTCGGGGAACTTTCCCTCTTCTGGGGAGAGGCTCTTGAGTTTTATCACTTTGCCTGCCGGGGTATTGCTGATACCGGTAAGAATTTAGCAGGCTCTTTAGTCCGGGCTTTGAGGAGATTTGAAGAACCTGGCAGCCTTACTGCTGGTAAAAGTACTTTCACTGGAATCAGTGCAGACCTATTTCTTGTCTTTATGGTCCTGGCCATTTTGCTTATTCTGTTTACCCTCACTCGTCCAGAACTCCTTGATCTAAGTATCCTTGCTAACCTGTCCGGAAATTGATGATTTTGGCAATGAAAAAGCCCCAGGTAGAACCTGGGGCTTTTAGTTATATATCCGCTTTACTATTATTTCCCGGGATTGAATCAATTAATATTATGGAAAAAATCCTTAAAACAGGTATAAAAAAAGGCCTGCCGGCCTTTTATATAATTGGTGCTGAAGGGGGGAGTCGAACCCCCACGGGCTTTTGCCCACATGACCCTGAATCATGCGCGTCTGCCTATTCCGCCACTTCAGCGCAACAAGTATATAATAAAACATAATTAGAAAAATGTCAAGACCATTTAGAGAAAAAATCAATATTTTTAGCAGGAAATATATAGATTAAAGAGAATTAATCTAAGTAGTTGTATAAAATTTCACAAAAAAAGTCTAAGTATATTTAACAGGGAGGCATTTTTTATGATCTGGAATGAGGGCGCGGAATGCATGAGTAGAGGAGAGATGGAGGAACTGCAGCTGGCCAGGCTGAAAAAAATTGTTGAGTATGCCTATAATAATGTAGTTTTTTATAAAAAACGATTTGATGAGATTGGGCTTAAGCCAGAACATATTCAGTCTTTAAGGGATATTGAAAAAATCCCTTTTACTACAAAGGATGATCTACGGGATAATTATCCTTTTCAACTATTTGCCAGTCCGATGAAAAAAATAATCAGGCTCCATGCCTCATCTGGCACAACGGGAAAACCCGTTGTAGTAGGTTATACCAGGCATGATCTGGAAAACTGGACAGAGTGTGTGGCGAGAATTATAGTTGCAGCTGGAGGCCGGGAAGATGATCTGGCCCAGATAGTTTTTGGTTATGGTTTATTTACCGGTGGTTTTGGTCTTCATTATGGGCTGGAAAAGGTAGGGATAACTGTCCTGCCCATGTCCAGTGGTAATTCGGAAAGGCAATTAATGATGATGCAGGATTTTGGCTCTACTATTGTAGTTGGGACCCCCTCTTATGTACTGTATTTATCTGAAGTGGCTGAAGAAATGGGCCTGAGCAAGGATGATTTTAAATTACGCCTGGGCCTTTTTGGTGGAGAAGGCCATACTGTTTCCATGCGAGAGGAACTGGAAGAACGCTGGGGTATCCTGGCTACCGAGAATTACGGCCTGACGGAGATTACCGGGCCAGGGGTTGCCGGTGAGTGTATTATTCAGGAAGGTATGCATATCAATGAAGATCATTTCTATCCAGAGATTATTGATCCAGAAACAGGCCACAGTAAGGAATATGGTGAAAAAGGCGAAATGGTCCTGACTACCCTGACTAAAGAGGGTATTCCTATGTTGAGGTACCGGACCAGGGATATTACTGTACTAACTGCAGAACCCTGTAAATGCGGCAGGACCAATGTCAGGATGGCTAAGGTTCTGGGGAGAACTGATGACATGTTAATCATAAAAGGAGTCAATATCTTTCCTTCCCAGATTGAAGATATACTGGTTGGAATGGAGGGTGTTGGCCCTCATTACCAGATTGTAGTGAGAAAAAAGGGCTATATGGATGATGTGGAAGTTATGGTAGAATTTGTGGATGGAAAATTGGTGGATAATTTCAGGGCCCTTAAGGAACTGGAAGAGAAGGTTAGAAATAGGTTAAAATCTGTTTTGCAGATTGATGTCAGGGTAAAACTGGTAGAACCCAAGACCCTGGAGAGATTTACCGGTAAGGCCAAAAGGGTTATTGATTTAAGAGATAAGAATTAGTAATCTTGATTTGTTAAAAAAATTACAAATCTATGTAAATATCTTTATGGATATATATTAAATATCTTTATGGGAATATATTTTTTTAAATTTATATTTCAATTTTATCTTTTTCAATCTTGAAAATTTAATTCTCTAAAAAAATGGAAGCTTAAAATTTGATAACTTGATATATTTAATTGTATCAAGTTGTATTCTTGAAAGAACAGGGAGGTAATGGTTTTGAAAGAACTAATGTTAGGAAATGAAGCTATCGCCAGAGGAGCTTATGAGGCAGGGGTGACGGTTGTGTCATCTTATCCAGGCACTCCCAGTACAGAAATTACCGAGTGTGTTGCCAGAAATTATCAAGACATATATTCTGAGTGGGCCCCTAATGAGAAGGTGGCCATGGAAGTGGTAATTGGTGCAGCCATGGCTGGTGCCCGTTCTTTAACAGCCATGAAACATGTTGGTCTTAATGTTGCTGCAGATCCCCTTTTTACTGTTTCCTATACAGGTATTAATGGAGGGTTAGTTATAGTAGTGGCAGATGACCCGGGAATGCATAGTTCCCAGAATGAACAGGATAGCCGACATTATGCAAGGGCTGCCAAGCTCCCTATGTTGGAACCGGCTGATAGCCAGGAGTGTAAGGATTTTGTCAAGACAGCCTATGAGATCAGTGAAAAATATGATACACCTGTCCTGGTCCGTTTATCTACCCGGGTTTCCCATTCTTTGAGTACTGTAGACCTGGAAGAAAGGGTTGCCTATGAATTAAAGGAATATAAAAAAGATATTGGCAAGTATGTCATGATGCCAGGTATGGCCAGGAAGCGGCATTTGATTATAGAAGAAAGGATGGCCAGTTTAAAAACTTTTGCTGAAAAAAGCCCCTTGAACCAGGTTTACTGGGGTGACCGGAAAATAGGGGTAATCAGCAGTGGGATTGCCTACCAATATGCCCGGGAGGCCTTTGGTAATGTCTCTTACTTGAAATTGGGAATGGTTAACCCGCTACCGGAAAAGCTAATTGCTGATTTTGCGGCAGAGGTTGATACCCTTTATGTAGTGGAAGAGCTGGAACCTTTTCTGGAAGAACAGATTAAAGCCCTGGGAATAAAGGTGATCGGTAAAGACCGTTTGCCTGTTACGGGAGAATTGAATTCCAGTATACTTAGAGAAAAACTCCTGGGAGAGGGTGGGGAGGCAGAGCCTCTCTCTGCAGGGGAAGTACCAGGCAGGCCGCCGGTTATGTGCCCAGGTTGTCCCCACCGGGCTACTTTTCATGTTCTGAAGAAATTGAAGCTTACTGTTGTGGGCGATATTGGCTGTTATACCTTAGGTGCCCTTCCACCAGTAGGAGCTATGGATATCTGTGTCTGTATGGGAGCCAGTATTGGAATTGCCCATGGGATGGAGAAGGCCAGAGGAAGGGACTTTGCCGGGAAGACTGTGGCTGTAATTGGAGATTCAACCTTTATCCATTCGGGGATAACCGGCTTAATTGATCTTGTATATAATAAAGGGACTTCTACAGTAATAATCCTTGATAATTCCATTACCGGGATGACTGGCCATCAGGAGAATCCGACTACCGGTTATACCATCAAAGGAGAGCCGACCAAACAGGTTAATCTTGTTAAGTTAGGAGAGGCTATTGGTATTGAGAGAATCAAGATAGTGGATCCCTTTAATTTAAGAGAATTGGAAGAGATTATAAAAGAAGAGCTTGCTGTGGATGAACCTTCTTTAATAATAGCCCAGCGGCCCTGTGCCCTCCTGAAGAAAGCCAATTACACTGGTTATGCCATTATCGAGAATGAATTATGCAAGCATTGTAAACAATGTCTGACTATTGCCTGCCCGGCTATAGTTGATAAGGGTGACTATATTGAAATTGATGATTCTTTATGTAATGGCTGTATGCTCTGTGCAGAAAAATGTCCTTTTGATGCGATAGTAAAGGTAGGTGGCGGGGATGAATGAGATTAATATCATGATTGTTGGTGTGGGAGGCCAGGGAACCTTACTGGCCAGCAGAATCATAGGTAATGTGGCTATCAATAGTGACTATGATGTGAAATTATCTGAAATACATGGTATGGCCCAGCGTGGTGGTAGTGTTATTACCAGTGTTAAACTGGCTGATAAGGTTTACTCACCGATTATTGAAGAGGGTGAAGCAGATATAATTCTGGCCTTTGAAGAATTGGAGGCTTTACGCTGGCTGGACTATTTGTCTGCTGAGGGCAGGATGATCATCAATAAACAGCAGATTTTGCCTTCATCAGTTCAAACCGGCCAGGCTCTTTATCCGGAAGGAATTGTAGAAAAAATCAGGGAGATTAATGAAAATACAATTTCGGTAGATGCCTTATCTATGGCCAGGGAATGTGGTACCAGCAGGGCGGTAAATACTGTCCTGATTGGAATAATGGCCAGTTTTCTTGATTTTCCCAAAAAAATGTGGCTGGCTGCCCTGGAAAAACTGGTGCCTGCAAGATACCTGGCTGCCAATCTGAAGGCCTTTGAAAAGGGCTATAATTATCGGCTTCAGTAGTGTCTTCTTGATTATCATTTGCTGGTGTTATTCTTTGTATAAAAGAATAGTTATGTAAAAGATATTATTAAAAGACCTGGTGAAAGAATTTTATTAAAAAATATTATTAAAAGACCTGGTGAAGGGATTTTTTTAAAAATATTATTAAAAGATCTTGTGAAGGGATATTATCTTTTTAAGGATATTATAAATAAGTAAAAGGGAGGGAAAGGGATTGTTGATTAAGCAGATTTCTATATTCCTGGAGAATAAATCCGGTAGATTGGCAGAGGTATTAAATATATTGGGTAAAAACAATATAGATCTAATTGCCATATCTATTTCTGATACGACGGATTTCGGCATCCTGCGCCTGATTGTTAATAAACCGGAAGAGGCAGAAAAGGTTTTGCAGGAAAGTGGTTGTACTGTAAATAGCACTGAAGTCCTGGCTGTTTCTGTGGAAGACAAACCTGGCAGCCTGGCGGAGGTCCTGGCAGTACTGGCCAGGGAGTCTATTGATATTGAATACCTTTATGCAGTTGGGAAAGATACCAGGGGGGCAGTTGTTATTGTCCGGGTAAATGACCTGGATAGGGCCATCAAAATCCTGACGGAGAATAAAATAGAGCTTCTTTCCGCTGAAAGACTATATAAATTATAAAAGCTAAATTGATAGCCTCAAATCTAATTTGAGGCTATTTTTGGGAAATCCGGGCATAATATACTTAATATCTTCAAAAGGAAAGGGTGATATTTGTGCCAGAAAAACCGAAACAGAAGGTAAGGGTTATGCGTTATGGAGGTATTAAGTATGTAAACAATGTGCCCAGGGATGAGATCAGTAGTTTTATTGATAGTTTGCCGGAAGAAAAAAGAAGCAGTATGGCTGAGGTTACCCAGATATTGAAGGATGAGGGTTTGATCAGTATTATTCCTGATGATGAACCCAGTCCACCTTGTTAGAAAATAGGATTTTATGAAAAGCCTTATGCAGGATTTTTCATAAATTTAAAGAATATGGATATGTAAAGAGGAAAATTGGAGGTATTTGTCTTGGCAAGAATAATTGATGGAAAGGGTATAGCTGAAGTTATTCGTAAGGAAATGAAGGATGAAGTAGCTCTCTTAACAAAAGAAGGCAGGGCTCCGGGATTGGCAGTAATCCTGGTAGGGGATGATCCTGCCTCAAAGACATATGTGGGCTCTAAAGAAAGGGCTGCCAGGGAGCTGGGGATATATTCAAAAGTAATTAGAAGAGAGGCTGGCATAAGTCAAGATGAATTAATCGGGCTTATCAGGGAGCTTAATGAAGACCGGAATATAGATGGTATTTTGGTACAACTGCCATTACCAGCCCATATAGATGAAAAGGCAATTATCGAAGCTATAGATCCTGGAAAAGATGTAGATGGTTTTCATCCGGTTAATACAGGCCGTTTATTTAACAGCCAGGTAGATGTGCCCCGTTTTGAACCCTGTACGCCACTGGGTATAATGGAATTACTGGAGCGGGAAGGGATTGAAATCGAAGGGAAGAAGGCTGTAGTTGTCGGCAGAAGTAATATTGTAGGCAAACCAATAGCCTGTCTTTTGCTGGAGAAAAATGCTACAGTGACTATTTGTCATTCCCGGACCAGGGAACTGGCTAAAGAAACAGCTCAAGCAGATATACTGGTGGCAGCTGTTGGGAAACCTGCTTTTATCGATGGTTCTATGGTAAAAGAGGGTGTTATAGCCATTGATGTGGGTATAAATAGGGTTGACGGGAAATTAGTTGGGGATCTGGATTTTCCTTCAGTTGAGAAAAAATCTTCCTATATTACCCCAGTACCTGGAGGTGTTGGTCCTATGACCATAGCCATGTTAATGAAAAATACCATTAAGGCCAGGAAATATCACGGAGTATAAAGATGGAGAAAAATATCTATACAGTAAGTGAGATCACAAAATATCTAAAAGATTTACTGGCAATAGATCCCCTAATAAATGATATCTGGCTTACAGGAGAGATTTCCAATTTTCACCACCATAGTTCAGGCCATATGTATTTCACCTTAAAGGATGAGAACTCTGCAATTGCCGCCATTATGTTTAAGGGTTATAATAGTCAGTTGAAGTTTCAGCTAGAGGATGGACTGAAGGTTATTGCTCATGGTTATATAAGTCTTTATGAACCCAGAGGTACCTATCAGTTTTATATAGATTCTATGGAACCTGCCGGTAAGGGAGCCCTTTATCTGGCCTTTGAACAGTTGAAAGAGAAGTTAGAAAAGGAGGGTCTTTTTGACCAGGCCCATAAGAAAATGATTCCCCTATTACCAAAAAAGATTGGTATAGTTACTTCTCCCACCGGTGCTGCTATCAGGGATATTCTTTCAGTTGTTAAACGGAGGTTTCCCAATATATATCTCCTGGTTGTTCCTTCCCTGGTACAGGGAGAAACAGCCAGTGAACAGTTGGCCAAAGGGATTGAGTATTTGAACCGAAGGGGAGATATTGATCTGATTATACTCAGTAGAGGGGGCGGGACTATTGAAGACCTCTGGCCTTTTAATGAAGAGATACTGGCCAGGGCTATTTATGATTCCCAAGTGCCAATAATCAGTGGGGTAGGTCATGAGACAGATTTTACTATTGCTGATTTTGTGGCAGATTTAAGGGCACCAACCCCTTCTGCAGCAGCTGAATTAGCCATAGCTTCCAGGCTGGAATTGGAGAAAAGCATTGCCAGCAACCAGGAAAGACTTTCATATGCAATGGGGAACAAAATCAGGGAATATCGGAAACAGTTGCAGGGTTTGATGGAAAGAAGGGTTTTTACCAGGCCGGAAGAGTTGTTTAGCCGGGAGATGCAGGAACTAGATGACCTGAGCCGTAGACTGGAATGGGTCATGGAAAAGGAGTTAAATGGCTTACAGGAAAAATTTCAGATCCTGAATGGAAAATTGGAAAGTTTAAGTCCCTTGAAAACCCTGGCCAGGGGTTATTCCATAAGTACCTATCAGGGCAAGGTAATAGACAGTATAAAGACAGTGGAAATTGGCCAGGAGATTCAGATCCTGGTTAAGGATGGAGAGATCAAGAGCCGGATAGTAAGGAAAAAGCCTGCGGGGCAGGAATTCTAGTAAAGGAGGATGAGAGATATGACGGAGAAGAAAATAAACTTCGAGGATGCTCTCGCCAGACTGGAGGAAGTAGTAAAAGAACTGGAAGATGGTGGTTTATCACTGGAAAAATCCCTGGAATTATTTGAAGAAGGAGTAAGGCTGGTTAAGTTTTGTAAGCTGGAACTGGATCAGGCAGAGAAAAAGATAGAAATAGTACTGAAAAAAGATGAAGATTATAATGAAGTAGAAGTTGTACCTTTTAATGTAGAGGAGGAAAATTAACTTGCAGGATTTTGAAAAAAAGTTACAGGAATATATCAGGGATGTAGAAAAAGATCTAAGTCTCTTATTTGAAGATAAAGACCTATATCTTTCAGAAACACTATTAGACTCGATTAAATATAGCCTTTTTTCAGGTGGAAAAAGATTGCGGCCTGTCTTAAGCAGGGCAGTGGCAGAGATGCTGGATGGGGATGTAGCCAGTGCCAGAATGGCCGGTGCTGCAATTGAGATGATCCATACCTATTCCTTGATCCATGATGATCTGCCCAGTATGGATAATGATAATTATCGGCGGGGCAAATTAACCAATCATCGTGTTTATGGTAGTGCTGTAGCTATCCTGGCTGGAGATGGCCTATTAACCTATGCCTTTAATGTTCTTAGCAGATTGCCTTTAGCTCCAGAGAAGACTTTAAAAATAATCGAATTGATCAGTGTTAGTGCCGGTGTCCAGGGGATGGTAGGGGGACAGGTCCTGGACCTGGAGGCAGAAAACAAAGAGATAGGCCTGGAAGAAATGAAGAAAATTCACCGGGCCAAGACCGGGGCCTTATTCCGGGCTGCTATCTTGAGTGGTGCCTATTGTAGTGAGATAGGAAGGGAAGACCTTCTTGCCCTGGATAGGTTTGCAGAAAAACTGGGACTGACCTTCCAGATAGTTGATGATATTCTGGATGTAGTCGGTGATGAGGAGAAATTAGGCAAGGAAACTGGCAGTGATGCTAAAGAAAACAAGGCCACCTATCCTGTTTTATTGGGCCTGGAGGAAGCAAAGAAGGAGGCTGAAAAAACAGCCAGGGAGGCCAGGGAAGAGTTGAAGAATTTTGGTGAAAAAGCCTCTTTTCTCCTGGAACTGATGGATTTTATTGTGGTAAGGCAATTTTAGGATTGTTCTCTTTTATATTATTTTAAGCAGTAATATTGTTATAACCGGTTTTTTTGTAGTGATTGCTGAACTTACTTATGTATGGTATAATAATTTATAAATATGGATGGTGCAGTATTCTAGTCAATATCCCATTTTCGAGGACGGGCCTAAAAATCCGTTAAAGGGCACATCGATGAAGTTCCTGGTGCCGGCTCCTGACGCCCAGTCGGGGGTCGGTGCTGGGAGTTAAGGGTTTGGGGCGATCCGCAATGGCATGCGGGCGTTGACCCCTTTCCCGTGGAGACCCGGATCCTTGGGAAGGATTCGGTGGACCTGTATCTGTCGCAAGATTGGTACAGTGTAGCCTGCTTTGAGTGGTGTTGGGGGACAATGGTTATTATATATTAAAGGTTCCTGGATCCAGAACCTATTATAGTTGAGAAACCAACATTGCAAAAGAAGATAGGAAATGGGTAATATTGTTAAGGAAAGCTTCTAGACTGCTGCTTTTGTCAGGTATAAGGGGGATTAAAGTGTGGTCTAAGTGGTAATCCAGCCCTATCACGGGTGACCGGGTAGCCGGGGTAGTAAAGGGAAACCGCCAGACTGGCGACAGTCGGTTACTCCGGGGGAAATCCTGCTGGACCTAAGCCGCAGCGTTTACCTCTTATATCACCATCCATAAAATTTAATCTAAGGGTGAACTTTTATTTATTATTATGAATAACTTCAAAAACAGTTTCTTCATAGCAACTATTACATTTTTTATTGCTATATTGGTTACACTAAGCTCACAAAGCAGAGTAGAATATGTTTCACTATTACCGGCTGTTTTAATACTGCTGGTTATTATCTTTATTGGAATAATTACTGATATGGTAGGAGTGGCGGTAACGGTGGCTGATCCCAGAGCCATTAATGCTATGGCAGCCCGGAAGGTTTTTGGTGCCAGAAGCAGTCTCTTTTTGTTAAATCATGCTGATAAAGTGGCCAATTTGATGTGTGATATTATTGGAGATATTTGCGGAACAGTCAGCGGGGCTATTGGAACCGCTATAGGAATCAGGCTTATTATTGGCCTGGGAGGACCCCAGACCCTTATAAATATGATTATACTTGGTTTAATATCTGCCTTGACAGTTGGAGGAAAGGCTTTTTTTAAGAGCTATGCTATTAATAATGCAGATAATATTATTCTTTTTGTAGGGAAAATATTAGATAGTTTTAAACTGGTGGGAAGAATTATCTGGACAAGGCTAAGAGGTGAGGGCTAGATGGAAAGCATTCTGGAAAGGATTAATTCCCCCGCTGATTTGAAATCATTAAAAAGAGATGAATTAAATATTCTGGCAAAAGAATTGCGTTCCTATATAATCAAAACCGTTGCTGATACTGGCGGGCATCTGGCCTCTAACCTTGGTGTTATAGAATTGACTATTGCTCTTCATTATCATTTAAATAGTCCTGTAGATAAGATCATCTGGGATGTAGGCCACCAGAGTTATGCCCACAAGATTTTGACTGGGCGGAGAGAGCAGTTTCATACCATCAGACAGTACAAGGGTCTCAGTGGTTTCCCCAAAAGCAAAGAGAGTGTTCATGATATAATAGAAACCGGCCATAGTAGCACCTCTATCTCGGCAGCCCTGGGTCTGGCCCTGGCCCGGGATTTGAACAAGGAAAAACACCGGATTTATGCTGTTATCGGGGATGGAGCCTTGACTGCCGGCATGGCCTTTGAGGCCCTGAATCATGCCGGCCATGTTGGTACAGATCTAAAGGTCATCCTCAATGATAATGGGATGTCTATTTCCCAGAATGTGGGGGCCCTTTCCCGTTATTTATCAAATATTAGAACTGATCCGGTTGTACATAGAATAAAAGAAGACCTGGAGTTTATAATCAGCAAAATCCCCAAGATTGGACATACTGTTTCCCGCAGTGTAGAGAGAGTCAAGGATGGTTTTAAATATATCTTTCTTTCAGGGATTCTTTTTGAAGAAATGGGTTTTACTTATATTGGGCCACTGGATGGCCATGATATTAATGAATTGATTACCAATTTCAGGAATGCAGATTTAATTGAAGGCCCTGTTTTGATTCATGTTAATACAAGAAAGGGCAAGGGTTATATCCCGGCAGAGAAACAACCGGCCAAATTTCATGGAGTCAGTCCTTTTATACTGGGTAATGACCTGAGTAAAAAGGAGGAGAAAAAGCCCCACTTTAGCCAGATCTTTGGAGAGACCATGGTGCGGATGGCAGCAAAGGATGAGGATATTTTGGGTATAACAGCCGCTATGCCGGAAGGAACCTGCCTTAATCTTTTGCGGGATGCCTATCCGGAGAGGTTTTTTGATGTAGGTATTGCTGAACAACATGCTGTAACCCTGGCCAGTGGTATGGCCAAGGCCGGGAAAAAGCCAGTAGTAGCTATCTATTCATCATTTCTGCAGCGGGCTTATGACCAGATTATTCATGATGTCTGTATACCGGAACTACCGGTTACTTTTGCCATTGATAGGGCCGGTATAGTCGGTGGTGATGGGGAAACTCACCAGGGTATTTTTGATTTATCCTTTTTACGGATTATACCCAATTTGATTATAATGGCTCCCCGGGATGAAAATTGCTTACAACACATGCTCTATACAGCTGTTAATTCTGGAAAACCGGCTGTAGTCAGATATCCCAGGGGGGAAATAATAGGAATAGAGATGGATGAAGAACTGAAGAGATTAGAGCCGGGAAAAGCAGAGCTCTTGCGAGAGGGAGAAGATTTATTGATTCTTGCTGTCGGTTCTATGGTTTATCCCGCCCTGGAGGCTGCTAAGCTTCTGGAAGAGGAAGCTGTAAAGGCAGGGGTAATGGATCCCTGTTTTATAAAACCCCTGGATGAAGATTTTATCCTGAAGGAGCTTGCCAGGTATAAAAATATCCTTATAGTGGAGGAGCAGGTCCTGGCTGGTGGCTTTGGCAGTGCAGTATTGGAGTTAGTCAATGAACATAAAATTACTGATCTTAATATAAAGAGGATGGGCTTACCGGATCATTTTATTGAACATGGTTCCCAGTCCCTTTTGCGTGATCTTTATAGTTTAAATGCCAGAGGAATAAAAACAGCAGGTCTGGAATTATTGCAAAAAAAGCGTAATGATAAGCTGGAGGTATCCTATGGCCACTAAAAAAAGACTGGATCTATTACTGGTAGAGCAGGGTTTTTTTGAAAACAGAAGTAAGGCCAGGGGTGCTATAATGGCAGGAATGATACTGGTTGATGGGGAACTGGTGGATAAGGCTGGCACCCAGGTCAAAGAGGGAGCCAGGATAGAACTGAAGGGTGAAATTTTACCCTATGTCAGTAGAGGAGGCCTCAAACTGGAAAAAGCCCTGGAGGTTTTTGCTGTAGATCCTGCTGGCAAAGAAGCCATGGATATAGGGGCTTCAACTGGTGGATTTACCGATTGTCTCCTCCAGAAGGGGGCCAAAAAGGTTTATGCCATAGATGTAGGTTATGGACAATTAGATTGGAAATTGCGGCAGGATGCCCGGGTTGTGGTAATGGAGAGGACTAATTTCCGTTACCTGACTCCAGACCAGTTACCAGTAAAAGTACCCTTAATAGTTACAGACGTTTCCTTTATTTCCTTGAGATTGATTATTCCTCCTGCCCTTGATTTTCTGACAGCTGAAGGTGATATTATTGCCTTAATTAAGCCTCAATTTGAAGCCGGGCCAGAAAGAGTTGGTAAAAACGGTATAGTCAGGGAAAAAGAGGTCCATGAAGATGTCCTACAAGAGATGATAGACTTCTTTCTGGATCTAGGTCTTTATATCAAGGGATTGGATTTTTCCCCTATTACAGGGGCCAGTAGTGGAAATATCGAATTCCTGATTCATTTATCCAATTATGGGGTCCCTGCGGATAAGGGCCAGTTGTGGTATCAGAGGATCCCAGAGATTGTAGATAAGGCTCATCATTCTCTAGAGGGGGGATGATTTTATTCCTGTTATCGGTATAATTTTGAATAATCAGAAAGAAGATGCTTATCCTGTCCTGGAAAAGTTAACAGCTTATCTGGAAAAAAAGGGAGTTCATTATTATATAGACGAGAGTGCTGATCCAGATAATAATGCTGAAAAGGTTTTGAATTATGAGCTTTTAAAGGATAAGGCTGACTATATTATTATTATTGGTGGAGATGGGACTTTTTTGCATACAGCCCGTTATTTCTTTGGGTCAGGGATACCCCTCCTGGGAATAAATATTGGCCACCTGGGTTTTTTAACAGAGATCGAGACTGGCGAAATTGCAAGTTCTCTGGACCATTTATTGGCAGGTAATTTCTCCATCGAGAAGAGGTTGGTTCTGGAAGCAAGGATAAAAAATAAGGATAAGTTGCTTTATCAACAACAGGCTTTAAATGATTTTGTGATCCACCGTGGTTCCAGTTCCAGACTGATTCCTATAGAAATGTATATTAATGATGAGATAGTTAGTACCTATCGGGCTGATGGCCTGATAGTTTCTACTCCAACGGGTTCAACAGCTTATTCCCTGTCAGCGGGAGGGCCGATTCTAAATCCACAGATCAGGGCAATTATCGTAACACCTATCTGTCCCCATAGTTTGTTTATTAAACCTATGGTAATTTCCCAGCAGGAAAGAATCAAGATTATCATTAAAGGGGAACAAAAAATAAGCTTTGCTGCAGATGGGGCTTCAGATTTTCAGGTTGGTTCCCATGACGAGATCTTCATCGAGGCAGCTAAGGAAGAGCTTGCAATTATAAAACTCCCAGATAGAACCTTTTATTCAATATTACATAAAAAGCTGAATGTGGGTTTACTGTAAGAATTGAAAGGAGTAAAGTAATTAATGAAAAGTAAAAGACAATTAATTATTATGGAAATTATTAAAAACCATGATATCAGTACCCAGGAAGAACTGGTAGACAGGCTGCTGGAAAATGGTATTGAAGTTACCCAGGCGACTATATCCAGGGATATCAAAAAACTGGGCCTGGTTAAAGTCCCTGATGGTTTTGGTGGTTATAAATATTCCTTACCGGTGGAGCGGAAACAGACAGATGTCAACAACTGGTTGAAGAGAATGTTCCGGGATTTTGTGGTAGGCATAGATTATAGTGAAAATATCATTGTTGTTAATACCTTGCCTGGTACTGCAGATGGGGTGGGGTCTGCAATCGATAACCTGGAATGGGAAGAGATTATCGGTACAGTAGCTGGAGATGATACTGTTATTATAGTTGTAAAACCAAAAGAGGAGACCGAAACTATTTGTCAGAACTTAGAAAAATTCTGGAGTTAAGGGAGTGTTAGGATCAGGATGCTGGTGGATTTCCGGGTAAAGAATTTTGCTTTGATAGATGAATTAGAGATTAATTTTACTGGAGGCCTGAATGTTTTAACAGGGGAAACAGGAGCAGGTAAATCGATAATTATCGGGGCCCTGGATATTTTGTTGGGAGCCCGGGCCTCTACAGATCTAATTCGCAAGGGCAAGGAAAGTGCCTATATTGAGGCTGCCTTTGTTCCTCAAAAACTCAATTTAATTAATCAGTATCTGGAGGAAGCAGGAATTGAGGCTGATCCAGAACTATTAATTCTTTCCAGGGAGATCAGACAAAATGGCAATAACCGCAATAGAATCAATGGCCAATTGGTTACGGCCAGCATGATTAAAGATGTCAGTAAGTATCTGGTAGATATTCATGGCCAGCATGAACACCAGCGCTTATTGGATAGCAGTTCACAACTGCACCTCCTGGATGAATTTATCGGTCAGGAGAAAGAAGAGCTTTTAAAGAAAATAAAGGAATTGTATCAGGAACAGATTAAAATTGAAGAAGAGTTGGCAGCTTTGGATATTGATGAAGGGGAGAAAGCCCGGGAATTAGATCTTTTAAGATATCAAATTCAGGAGATTGAGGATGCTGCCTTAAAGGATAATGAAGTGGAGGAGCTGGAGCAGGAATTAAGAATTCTTACTAACCTGGAAGATATTAATGCTCTTGTGGCCAGGATGTATAAGGGGATCCAGGGTGATGATTATAGTAATATAGAGGGCATACTAAATCAAATAGTTAGTTTTCTTAAGGAACTGGATGATTTAAAAGATCTGGATGAAGAACTGGCCAACTTTTATAAGATATTAAATGATATATATTATCAACTGGAAGAACTGGGCTTTAGCCTAAATAATTACCATGAAAAACTGGAATTTGATCCTGATAAATTGGAGAGAGTAGAAACAAGGTTATCTTTAATTACTTCTTTACAAAGGAAATATGGACAAACTATTGAGGAGATTAGGGATTACAGGACCAGGATGGAGGAAAGACTGGAATTCCTTCTTTCCCAGGAAAGACTACTGGCTGAATATCTGGCCAGGAAGGAAAAACTACTGGAAGAGTATTATCATTATGCCAGAAGACTATCAGAGTTAAGGAAAAAGAAAGCGAAAGACCTGGAAATAATTATTGCCAGGGAGTTAGCTGATCTGGCCATGAACAATACTGTCTTTAAGATAGTTTTTACGGAAAAAGGACCTGGTTTAGATGGTATTGACAGGATTGAATTTTTAATTGCTCCTAATCCAGGAGAAGATTTGAAGCCATTGGCCAGGATTGCCTCCGGAGGAGAACTTTCCAGAATAATGCTGGCTTTAAAAACTATTATTGCCCATGTTGACCAGGTTGATACCTTGATTTTTGATGAGGTAGATACTGGAGTAGGAGGGAAAGTGGCCCAGAAAATGGCGGAAAAACTGGCCTTGATAGGCAAACAACGCCAGGTACTCTGTATTACCCACTTGCCCCAGATTGCCAGTATGGCCGATAAGCATTTCTTTATAGAAAAGAGACAGGAGGAAAAGCATACCTATACAACCATCTATGATCTGGATAATAAGGAGAGGAGAGATGAGATAGCACGTATGCTGGGCGGAGTTAAATTAACAGATACAACTATCAGGCATGCAGAAGAAATGCTGGAATTAGCAGAAGCAAAAAAAAGAGAATTGTAATCTCTCTCTGCCAATATATAACTGAATAAACGACTATTCCCCAGGGCATCTCTAATAAAAAGAGGCGCCTTTTTTTATTTTCAGTTGTTTTGTAGATAAGGCAGGAGAGTGATTTATTTGATAAAAAAAGTGGGGATTGGTCTTTTTTGTGTACTAATAATACTTTTTCTTTCATATTATTTTATAGTAAATGGATTACCGAAGTCTTTTTCTATTATACGGGGAAATGAATCAATTATAAATATTAAAGTACCCCTGGATCTGGATCTCTATGTCAGCGGTAATAATTCAGAGCTGAGCATTAATGGGAAAAAGATCAATGAAGAGCATTTAAAGATAAATGCTGGAGAACTAGTATTTAAAGCTGAGAATATTGGTAGTTCTGACTTGAAATTTAAGTTATTTGGACTTATACCCATCAGATCTATTACAGTTAAGGTCTTACCAGAAGTAGAGGTTTATCCAGGAGGTCAGGCTATCGGAGTTCTCCTGCGCAGCCGTGGTGTGATGGTGGTTGGAAATTCTTATGTAGAGGATCAAAAGGGTAAGCGGCATTATCCGGCCCAAAATGCAGGCATCAGGGTTGGGGATAAAATATTGGAGATTAATGAAGAGCCAGTCCATGATAAGGTTAAACTGGCTATGTTGATTCAGGATTATGCCAGGAAAAATGAATTCATAAATCTGCTTGTTGAGAAAAGAGATGGCAGCCAAAAAAACATCAGAATCAAGCCTGAACAGAATAAAGAAGGCCGTTATATGATTGGTTTATATGTTGATGATGGTGTTGCTGGAGTAGGGACCCTAACCTTTATTAATCCAGAAAGCAAAGAATATGGCGCCCTTGGGCATGAAATTGTGGAGGCCAATAGCCAGTTGCCCATTGATTTGCGGGAGGGGAAGATTATTGAAGCCCAGATATCCGGTATTAATAGCGGGCAACGGGGTTTACCGGGAGAAAAACTGGGAACCTTTTTTCAAAACCAGCAGGAGATAGGTACAATAGAAAAGAACAACAGATTTGGTATTTATGGTACTTTAAAGCGCCTACCGGAAAACCCTTTTTTCAAAGAACCAATACCGGTAGCCATGGCCCATGAGGTCCAGGTGGGGCCAGCCAAGATTTATACAGTATTAAATGGCGGTAAGATTGAAGAGTTTGATGCCTATATAGAGAAGGTGTTCAGGCAGGCAGGTCCTACAGAAAAAGGCCTTATCGTTAATATTACTGATCCCGCTTTACAGGAGATAACAGGGGGAATAATTCAGGGAATGAGTGGCAGCCCAATTGTACAGAACAACAAACTGGTGGGAGCAATAACCCATGTTTTCGTAAATGAACCGACAAAGGGATATGGTATTTTTGCAGAATGGATGATCATGCAGACCAGGATTAATATTGACTCCAGGGCCGGGGTAAGATAGCCCTGGAGTTAATAGTATTTTTTGAAAAAGATTGACGGAAAAAAATATGTATAATAAAAGGAAAAAATTTAAAATTTAATTTTTCCATGAAGGTGATTTAGATAAAATGTAGAAGTAAATATATGGCAGAAATATAATGTAGGGAGGAGAATGATTGGTAAATGGAGGATAGTGTAAGAGTTGTTATGGTTGATGACAATCGTGAGTTTTGTCAGTTGCTGGAAGAGTATCTCAATGAACAGGAAAATATTTCGGTTGTAGGGGTAGGCTATAATGGTGTGGAGGGATTAAAACTGGTGAAGGAAAAGGAGCCAGATATACTGGTACTGGACCTAATCATGCCACACCTGGATGGAATTGGGGTTATGGAAGAACTTAATCGTCTGGATCTGAGTAGCAAGGTAAAAACTATAATTTTAACAGCCTTTGGCCAGGAAGAGGTTACCAAGAGGGTAGTAGAATTAGGTGCTAATTATTATATCATGAAACCCTTTGATCTTGACAAACTGGCTGAAAGGATCAGACAGATGATGAAACCACCTAAGGGTTCCAGTAATGGTTATGCTATATCCAGTACTAAAGTCAGTAGAAAAGAAGTAGATCTGGATGTTAGAATAACAGAGGTTATGCATCAACTTGGCGTACCTGCCCACATTAAAGGCTATATCTATTTAAGGGAAGCCATCGAATTGGTTATTAAGGATATTGAATATCTGGGGGCAGTTACCAAGGAATTGTATCCTTCTGTTGCTGCCAAATATAATACTACTCCCAGTAGAGTTGAGCGCGCTATCCGTCATGCTATTGAAGTGTCCTGGGATAGGGGTAATATCAATGCCCTGAATAAATACTTTGGCTCAACTGTTTCAGCAAATAGTGGTAAACCTACAAACTCACAATTTATTGCCAAAATTGCAGATAAATTACGCCTGGAAATGAGGGCAAGTTAAGTGATTTTTTTCATAAACTAAAGAAGCTTTTGTCTTAGTTATTATATACCAGTATGCCTTTTCCCTGATAATCATATACTATAAAAAAGCCCTGGAGGGTTAATATGATAAGGGGAAGGGTAGTAGTAGACAAAAGAACTAAAGACCTGGTCAAACGTATAAAAGCAAATCAGATTGCTATCATAAATCACCAGGATATAGATCATTTAGCCAGTCAATCCCTGGTGGAAAAACAGGTTAAGGCTGTTTTTAATTTGGCCCCATCCATAAGTGGTAGATATCCAAATAATGGGCCTTTTGTTTTGCTGGAAGCAGGTATACCCTTAATTGATATTGAGCTAAGGGAGGATTTTGCCCTGGAAGATGGTGATTATATTAGCTTTGAAGCCGGTATTCTTTATTGCCAGGATAAGGAGATCGGCAGGGGGCAGGAGATAACCAGAGAACTTATAGAACTAAGGATGGCAAAAGCCAGGGCAAACATGGAAGATTTACTATCAAAATTTATTGATAATACACTCCAATATGCTCAGAGGGAGAAGAGGCTGATTTTTGACCTTACTGCTCCAGAGATAGGGGTCAATTTTAAAGGAAAGCATGTCTTAATTGTAGTGCGGGGAGCTAATTATAAAGCAGATCTGATGGCTATCAAATCTTATATAAAAGAAGTAAAGCCGATAATAATTGCTGTAGATGGAGGGGCAGATGCCTGCCTGGAAAATGGTTATCAGCCAGATATTATTATCGGTGACATGGATAGTGTTTCAGATTATGCCTTGAAAAAATCCAGCTTAATTATTGTTCATGCCTATCCTGATGGAAGAGCTCCTGGCTTAGAGAGGATTGAAAATTTAGGTCTGAATTATACCCTTTTTCCGGCTCCTGGAACCAGTGAGGATATAGCCATGATACTGGCCTATGATAAAGGTGCAGATTTGATAGTGGCTGTAGGTACTCATTCCAATATGATAGATTTTCTGGAAAAGGGCAGGAGCGGGATGGCCAGTACCTTTCTGGTAAGGTTAAAATTAGGTGATAAATTGGTTGATGCAAAAGGAGTGAGTAAATTATACCAAAGTAAAATATATTATTACTACTGGTTTCAGATCTTAATAGCTATACTGCTTCCACTGGGATTGATTGGTTTCTTTTCTCCTTCCATTAAACACATTCTACAATTATTAGCCCTCCGAATAAAACTCATATTCAAGCTACCCGGGGCTTTTTCCCATTTATTTCAGGAATACCTTAATTATTTATAGTTTTTAAGAGAATAAGCAAAGAAGATGAAGGTGAAGAGGGCATGATTATAAACTTTAGATACCATATATTTACAATAACAGCAATATTTGCTGCCCTGGGAATAGGCATCTTAATCGGTAGCAGTATTATAGGAAATGAAGGCTTACTGGAAGAACAGCAGCGGATTGTAAGAGAGATCAGCAATGATATTGACCGGATGAAAGATGAGAACACCAGATTGCTAAAGAGTATCAGTTCTCTGGAAGCAAACCTGGACTATAAGAAAAAAATAGAAGAGCAACTATATCCTTTACTCTTAGAGGACAAAATGGAAGGAAGAAGGTTTTTTTTACTGTACAATAATGTCAGTGAAGAAAAACTAAATGAACTGGTTTATTATTTAAAACTGATGAATATTAATTTTGATTTTTTACAATTTGATAAAGATAAATGGTCAGAAATATTTCCTGAACTAAATAACTTTAATTATTTGATTAGCTGGAATCTGGGGGAAGAAATTTATACAGGTATGGATTTAGAAGAAAAAGAGGATTTTTCCCTTTTAAATTATCAGGGGGATGATGTAGAGAATTTACTAATAAATATAGTTAAGGAAGTTTTAAATGCTCAATAAGGAAAAGATTTCTGTGATTATTCCTGCTTATAATGAAGGCAGTTTTATTGCTGAAACCCTGGATAATTTAAGGGAAAACTGGATTGATGAGATAATTGTTGTTAATGATGGTTCAGAAGATGATACCTCTGAAATTATAAAAAGATATCCGGTGAAATTGATTGATTTGAAGAAAAATCAGGGTAAAGGCAAAGCAATATGGGAAGGGATTAGACATAGTAGAGGGGATATCCTGATCATTGTTGATGCAGATCTAGGCAGTAGTGTCAGGGAAATCAAAAAATTGGTCCAGCCTATTTTGAATGAAGATTTTCAGCTAGTGATCGGGATTTTACCTATCAGGGGCGGTGGCAGAGGTTTTGTCCGGAAGTTGGCAGAGCATGGATTAAGGTATTACACCGGGAAGACCATGAAAGCACCCTTATCCGGGCAAAGGGCTTTTCGTCGGGAGGTTCTGGAATACCTACTCCCTTTTCAGGAGGGTTTTGCCCTGGAAATGGGTATGAATATACAGATCCTGAAAAATAATCTAAAATTTACTGAGGTAGAGTGTTTATTTGAACACCGGGTAACAGGCAAGGATTTAGGCGGCTACCTGCACCGCTGGAAGCAATTTAAAGATATACTGCTTTATCTCTGGAGGGTTAAATGCTGAATAGAACTTATCTAAAGGAGCTACAACTGTTAAAAGAGAATTATAAGGAAGACCTGGTCCTGGTCCTTGGGGGCCTGGTATTTTCCCTTGGACCTACGGCCATCTGGTCTATATTTTTAAAAACGGGGCTAATTAATTATGATGTTTTCAGCAGCTATATCTTTATTGGTATAATTGTTGCTGCTATAGGCCTTCTTGATGATATAGCAGGGTCCAGGAATTCACAGGGCCTTAAGGGACATTTCAGTAAGTTGTTGGAGGGGAAATTGACCACAGGAATTATGAAGGTTATATTTATTGTCCTTACTGCCTTCTTGCTTACCCTCAGAGAAGGCCTCCTCTCTCCAGAAGAAATGTTTTTAAACAGTGGCATTATAATCCTGATGACTAATTTTTTGAATCTCCTGGATCTCCGTCCTGGCCGGAGTATTAAGTTTTTTTTGATAGTATCTTTCTTGATTATAAACAGAGCCAATAACTGGCTTTATTTTTTGCCTTATTATCTCCTTATCCTGCCCTATCTTTCCTTTGAGTTAAGGGGCCGGGTGATGCTTGGTGATGGAGGAGCCAATTTATTAGGTTTTGTCCTGGGATACAATCTTGTAAACAGTATAGAGAGTTTTATTGGCAAATATATGATTTTTCTGCTCTTGTTTTTTTTGACTATTTTGTCAGAATTCTGTTCTTATTCCAGTTTAATTAAGCAAAACAGCTTTCTGTCCTGGCTGGACAGGCTAGGGAGAGGGGATTGTGAAATATAAGATAAACAAACTTTAAAATTATAAAATACTTAGTATTTTGATTAATTATGGAGGCTATTTTGATTTATAGGACTATTATAAAGGCATTCCCTTTTTACCTTGCTTGCATTGTAATATTTTTTATGGTAATATATAAATAAATTAAAACTCTAAGTTCTGCCGTGTTCGTGATGGTTAATATTGTTTTGACCAACACCAAAACAATGGGAGCCTGGACTCTATCTGTGGCGCATAGGCCTTTTTAAAAAGGAAATGCAAATCAGATAGGAGGGCACCCACCTGGAAGACAGGGATCAAACCTGATAATCACACGGCATGGTGGAACACTATAAAGATATTTTAATTCCAGCAACTAGCCCTCAGGGTTAGTTTTTTTTAAATTTATCTACAAATAGGTGATAGAGTGAGTACAAAAGAACTCTTAAGAAATAAATATTTAGATATACGGGCTGGTTTTTCTACAGAGAAGATTGTTGAAATAAGCAGAGAGATCAAAGACCATTTTTTTAAATTGGGAATAGTAGAGAAAAGCCAGAACTTTTTATTATATCATTCCTTTGGTAAAGAGATTATTACCCATGAATTGATAGAGGGCCTATATGAAAGGGAAAAGGATGTCTATTTGCCTTATGTTGTCAAGGAGGAAAAGGCCTTAAAAATAAGCAAACTTGGTAAAGATGATCCAATGGTAGCTGGTGTATTTGGTATAAAGGAACCCCTTAAGAAAGAGGATATACCGGCAAACAGGATGGATATTATAGTTGTACCTGGCCTTTTATTTGATAAAAATGGCTACCGGATTGGTTATGGTGGGGGCTATTATGACAGGTTATTAAAAAGGATTGAGGATAGAATTATCACCATTGGCCTCTGTTTTGAGGACTTTTTGCAGGAAAGCCTGCCTGTTGAAGAATATGATATACCGGTAAAAATAATTATTAGTGAAAAAAGAGTCCTGTATGTAGGAGGTGGCGAATATTAATTTATTTGAATATAATCAAGCCAATACTAATCTGGACAAACCATTGGCTTATCGGATGAGACCCCGTAATCTGGAAGAGCTTTTTGGCCAGGAGCATATTCTTGCTGAAGGGAAATTACTTAATAGGGCTATAAAGGCTGACCGGATCAATTCCTTAATATTATACGGGCCCCCTGGTACCGGGAAGACCAGTATCGCCCAGGTTATTGCCAACCAGACTAAAGGAGATTTTGTCCGGCTTAATGCTGTAACCTCTGGAGTAAAAGAATTGCGGGAAGTTATAGACCAGGCCAGGAATACTTTGCTTTTACATAATAAAAGGACGATTTTATTTATTGATGAAATACATCGCTTTAATAAGGCCCAACAGGATGCCCTCTTACCAGCTGTAGAAGAAGGCATAGTTATTTTGATTGGGGCCACTACAGAAAATCCTTATTTTGAGGTTAATTCACCTCTTCTTTCCCGCTCGCGTATTTTCAGGCTAAATCCCCTTGGGGAAGAAGATATAATTAATATCTTGAAAAAAGCCCTGACAGACAAAGAACGGGGCTTAGGAGGATTTAATGTTGAGATAAGTCCTGATGAATTAAAAATCATTGCCAGACTATCTAATGGGGATGCCAGGACTGCCTTAAATGCCCTGGAGTTGGCAGTTTTAACCACCCCGCCAGATGGTGAAGGAGTAATCAGAATAAATGAAGAAATTATTGCCGAAGCTTTACAGAAAAAGATTTTAAATTATGATAAAGATGGAGATAATCATTATGATATAGTTTCAGCCTTTATTAAGAGTATGCGGGGTTCGGATCCAGATGCAGCCCTCTTCTGGTTGGCCAGGATGCTGGAAGCTGGTGAAGATCCCAAAATTATTGCCCGCAGGATAATAGTTCATGCTGCTGAAGATGTGGGTCTGGCTGATCCGATGGCTCTCCTGGTTGCTGTAGTTGCAGCCAGGGCTGTTGAATTTGTGGGCATGCCGGAGGCACAGATTCCTCTGGCAGAAGCAGTCCTATATATAGCGACAGCAGCCAAAAGTAATTCAGTTTATAAAGGAATAAGTGCAGCCATGGATTATGTCCGTAATAATAATACAGGAAGTGTTCCCCTTCATTTGCGGGATGCCAGTTATAGGGGAGCAGAAAAATTGGGACATGGTATTGATTACAAATATCCTCATGATTATCCCGGCCATTATGTTCAACAAGATTATTTACCTGAAGGCCTTAAGGATTTAAGGTTTTATTACCCCGGGGAGGAAGGGAAAGAGTTCCAGATAAAAGAAAGATTGAAGAAATTGAAAGGTGATTAAAGTCTATATTATAGAACTGCAATTATGTATTCCAGAGCTGGATTTCTGAGAATATAGAGCCGAATTTATGGGGGAAAAAGATGAAAGAAACTTTTTTTACGGCAGCCAAAAGCATACAGATCATCAATAAAGTAAAAGACAGCAAATTTTACGGTAGTATTGCCAGGGCTGATACCCGGGAAGAAGCCAATGACTTTGTTAGTAAAATTAAGGAAATGTACAGTGATGCTACCCATAATGTATCAGCCTATGTAATTGGTAATGCCGGACAGGAGATAAAATATGCAGATGATGATGGTGAACCGGCTGGTTCCTCGGGACCGCCAGTTTTACAGGCCATAGAAGGGGCAGACTTGACCAATACTGTTATAGTGGTTACCAGGTATTTTGGGGGAACCAAATTAGGTATTGGTGGTTTAATCAGGGCTTATGGTGATACAGCCCGTTTGGCCATTGCAGAAGCAGGCAGAAAAAAACTTAGCTTATTTTATAGCCTGGAGATTAGCACTAATTATAATCACATAGGAACCCTATTAGGCCAGGTAGAGGCTTATCAGGCTGAACTTAATGATACCAGGTATACCAATGATGGAATAATTATTAAGGTTTTGTTGACACCTGAAAAAAAAGAGAGCTTAATTAAAACCCTCATTGAAAGAACCAGTAACCAGGTAAGTTTCAGGGAAATAGGACATTTATATCGTTGATAAATAAAAGTGATGATAAAGAACTTTACCAGGATAAAGGAGTAGAAATAATACATTGACAGTATATAAAAATTGTGTTAGAATATTTATAATGTCGAGAGAAATACTCGGTTTTAGTGAGGTGCACTTATGAAAATTTCAACTAAAGGAAGGTATGGCTTAAGAGCTTTAGTAGATTTAGCTGCCAATGATAACTCCCGGGCGACGCCCTTAAGGGAGATTTCGGAAAGACAGAATATTTCAGAACAATATCTGGAACAGTTATTTGCCAGCTTGCGTAAAGCGGGTATCGTAAAAAGCGTACGGGGTGCTCATGGTGGTTATCTATTAAATGATTTGCCAGAAAACATAACTGTTAAGGATGTTTTAACTGCCCTGGAGGGACCATTAGCCCCTGTAGAATGTGTCCTGAAGGAAAATGGCAAAAGAGAATGCAGTAGTGGGTCAGATTGTGTAACATATAACTTGTGGCTGAAGATGAAAGAAAGTATAGACCAGTTGCTGGAATCTGTAACAATAGCTGTTTTGAAAGAAGAGTATCAAAAGCAAAAGGATGGCAATTCTTTAATTTATTAAGATTTTAATGGTGATAGGAGTGAAATTATGAACAAGATATACCTGGATCATGCAGCCACTACACCTATAATACCAGAAGTATTAGCAGCAATGGAGCCATATTTAAAGGACTATTATGGTAATCCATCCAGTGTATACAGCCTGGGACAAAGAGCTGCACATGCCGTAAGTGAAGCCAGAGAAAAAGTAGCCAGGGCTATTGGGGCTAAAGAGGAAGAAATAATCTTTACTAGTGGAGGTTCTGAAGCGGATAATACAGCTATTAAGGGTGTAGTCTTTGCCCTTCAGAATAAGGGCAAACATATTGTTACTTCCAAAATTGAACATCCAGCAATTTTAAGCACCTGTGAGCAATTGGAAAAACACTTCGGTTTTGAGGTTACATACCTGGATGTAGATAAAGAGGGTTTTGTAGATCCAGAGGATGTTAGAAAAGCCCTTCGCCAGGATACCATACTGGTCAGTATAATGCTGGCAAATAACGAAATTGGAACAATTGAGCCAATTAAAGAAATATCCAGGATTGTTAAGGAAAGAGATATCTATTTTCATACTGATGCAGTCCAGGCTATGGGACAGATTCCTATAGATGTTAATGAACTTGGTATAGATCTCTTATCTCTCTCATCCCATAAGATAAATGGCCCCAAAGGGATGGGTGCTCTTTATGTAAAAAGGGGTGTAAAATTACTGCCCCTGATAGCAGGTGGTGCCCAGGAAAGGAACCGAAGGGCAGGCACAGAGAATGTGGCTGGAATAGTGGGTTTTGCAAAAGCAATGGAACTGGCCAGTGAAAAATTAGAAGAGAATGTAGCATTTTTAAGAAAATTAAGGAATAAATTGATCAATGGAATTGAAAAAAATATTGACCATGTAATTTTAAATGGTCCCAGAGATGAGCACAGGTTACCCAATAATGTAAACTTTAGTTTTCGTTATATAGAAGGGGAATCTATTTTGTTGAACCTGGATATGCTTGGGATTGCTGCTTCCAGTGGTTCAGCCTGTTCATCAGGTTCTCTTGATCCTTCCCATGTTCTCCTGGCAATAGGCCATTCCCATGAGACTGCTCATGGTTCTTTACGTCTTTCATTAGGCAAAGGGAATACGGAGGAAGAGATAGATTATGTCATAGATATTTTACCGGGAATAATTAATAAGATCAGGGAAATGTCCCCTTTATATGAGGGATAAGTAAATAAGGAGATGGTATAGATGTATTCAGAAAAAGTCATGGAGCATTTTAGAAACCCCAGGAATGTTGGTTCTATTGAAGATGCAGATGCAATTGGTGAAGTAGGGAATGCTGTCTGTGG
>LFRS01000094.1:32054-33488 GCA_001512435.1 Halothermothrix sp. DTU029
AGTATGGTGACAGAATTGGTTAAGGGAAAAACCTTAGATGAAGCCTTACAAATAAGCAATAAGACAGTGGCAGAAGCCCTTGATGGTTTACCACCTGTTAAGATGCACTGTTCAAATCTGGCAGCTGATGCTTTGCATAAAGCCATTAAACAGTATCGGCAGGAAGAATTTATAGAAGAAGATGATCATCATCAATGTGAACATAAGAATTTTTGCCACAAAGAGATAAAAATAGATCTGGAAAAAAACGCCTGACGAATACCTGATAGAGAAGATCCAATTTTAATATAAAATATCTAATATAGAATATATCTAATATCCGATATCCAATATAAAATATTTAATATTAATACTCTATATAGAAAATGCCTATATAGATAGCAGAGCATGCATATTATTTTGCCAGGATGCCTCCAAAATAGACAGTCTAATTTATGAAGATTAGATTATCTAGCTGGAGGTTTTTTTATGAGAAGAGATCCTAAGTACAGAGAAGGGTAAAATAAAGAGGAATAATATATAATATTATTTATAAAGAAAAAAATATAAGCTAAAAAATTGTTTTTTTTATGAAGGATTTATTATTAATTTATTTAAATATATATTAGTGTTTTAATATTGCTATTATTTAAAAAATTACATATTATGCAAGTTTTACAATTATTATAATATACATAATAGCGGGGGTGATAGGCAGGCGTTGTAGACATTAATTTTATTTCTGCTTATAGGAGTAGGGAAAAACGAATAAAATAGGGGGGTATTGTTGTGAAGAAGTTTTTAAAGTTGTTTATTTTTATGACAATAATCTTTTTGATGGGTTTAGCTGTATATGCTGAAGATGGGGTTCTGGAATATAATTTTGATGATGGGAATCTAAATGGCTGGGGACCCCGTGGTGATGGTGTGGTTGTTGAAGTGGTAGACAAACAGTCCCGTAGTGGTGATTTTAGCCTTTTAACAAGAGGCCGTAGCTCCAACTGGCATGGCCCCAGTCTGGATATTCATGGACTGGTAGAAGAAGGGGCAACATACCAAATTTCTCTATGGGTTAATCTTGCCAACAAACCAAATGGTGGTATTATTGTTACAATAGAGAAGAAGAAAGGTGGAGACACAACCTGGGATAGGGTAGCAGGTCCTGTAAATGCCAGAAGGGGAAGATGGACCCAGGTAACAGGAGAATATACTATACCAGCTGGGTATGATGTTATCACAGTTTATATAGAATCTGAAGATGCTACACTGGAATATTATATTGATGATATTAAAATAGTAAAAAAATAAATAATTAACATTACCTTAAAAGATCCTGTTCCAAAACAGGATCTTTTTTTATTTGGGCTTAAAAAATAAATCTTATTAAAAAAATAAAAACCCCTTGACAGGTGCTGTAGAAGATGGTAAGATATAATTCGCGGTCGACAAAAAAGG
>LFRS01000080.1:0-3091 GCA_001512435.1 Halothermothrix sp. DTU029
GCAGCTTCTTCCCGCATCTCCTGTAACTCTTCTGGTGTACAATAACAGTAATATGCTTTGCCTTCTGCCAATAATTTGTCGGCATATTCTCTATAGATCTCTACCCTTTCAGACTGGCGGTAAGGGCCGTATTCGCCCCCTACCCCTACTCCTTCATCAACATCCAGGCCAAGCCAGTTCAGTTCTTTTATTATAATATCTTCAAATTCCTTGGTAGACCGCTCTAAGTCGGTATCTTCTATCCTCAAGACCAAGGTGCCATTGTTTTTCCTTGCCCAGAGCCAGTTAAAGAGTGCTGTCCGCATGTTACCAATATGGATCTTTCCTGTTGGACTGGGAGGAAAACGTAAGCGCATCTCTTCCATCATATCAACCCCTATTCCTACATTAACTGCTTTTATTTAAACAATAATATCATATTATTCTTAAATTACACTGGTTCCTACTGTCAATTGTTCTGGTCCATCTACCAGGGCATGGCCAAATCTTCCGAAGATAGCTACAGAAATATGGCTATCTCCCCTAACTACGGCAATTTTAAAGCCCCCACCTAAACCTGGATTTATCAAGGCCAACTGGCTATACGCATCCTTAACAGCATTGGATACAGCCATCTTCTCCCTGGTATTTTCTGATATTACTCCCCGGGCAATAGCCGCCACAGTAGTACTCTCTCTTAATTTAATGGGTAATTTCTCGGCATTGGCCCCGGTCTGGGTTATGGCACCCTTGTAACCATAACCTTTTATTTTTTCCAGCCAGTAGTCTTCATATTCCCGGCTCCTGGTCATGGCCAGATATATGGCAGAACTCTCCGGAGTAATAGTCTTTTTCTCTATAGCCCGGGCATATTCTTCATTCTTCAGATAACCATAAACTATATCATTGGCAGTTATAATACCAACCAATTGATCATCCTCATCCAGAACAGGGAGACAGCCTATATTATTATCTGTAAGATGGCGGGCTGCTTCCTGAACTGAGGTATCTTCTTTAACCATTACCACATCTCTGGTCATAAACTTTTCTATAGATGCATTTAATTCCTGTTCTACTACCAGATCACTACTACTGATAATACCAACGATTTGATCATCCTCAACAACGATTAATCTGCCAATTTTATTCAGGGACATCAATTTCTCTGCTTCTATTACAGTTGTATCTGGAGTAACAGTTATGGGACTGCTGGACATAATATCTTTCACTATCATTGTTCTTCCTCCTCGTAACTTAATTTTTTATTCAGCAAGACAACAACTTCTGCTGCTATACCCTCTTCTCTACCCACAAATCCTAATTTTTCACTGGTAGTTGCCTTAATATTAATTCGCGTTTCGGGAATCTCCAGAAGCTCTGCATAATTCTTTTTCATCAAAGCAAGATAAGGAGCCATCCTGGGCCTTTCAGCCATAATAATCATATCAATATTCTCTATCAAGTATTCTTCTTCATCCAGGAAAGTCTTTACCTTTTCCAGCAATATCAAGCTGGATATACCTTTATAAGTCTCATCAGTATCGGGAAAGTGCTGTCCAATATCACCAAGCCCCAGTGCTCCCAGGATGCTGTCCATCAAGGCATGGGTCAATACATCTGCATCAGAGTGTCCCTTTAATCCTTTCTCTGCAGGTATTTCCACCCCGCCTATAATCAGTTTTTCGCCTTTTTCCAGGCGGTGAACATCATAACCTATACCAATTCTCAAACCTGCAAATCCCTTCTTTCCAATATTTTTTCTGCGATAAGTAAGTCTATAGAGGTAGTAATCTTGATATTCTCCTCAGAACCTTCAATAATCTTGACTCTTTTATCCATATATTCCAGTAAAGAAGCATCATCAGTAACAGGATAATTATGAGGCACCTTTTCATGTGCCTCTAACAGTTCCCTATATAAAAAGGCCTGGGGTGTCTGTACTGCCATCAAAGAACTTCGGTCTGGTGTTTTAAGAACTGTGTTTTTCCCATCAACTTCCTTAACAGTATCCTTTAACCTGGTCCCCAGCGACACAGCCTTATATTCTTTCAGGGCATCTATAACATCATTCAGTAAATCCTGTGTAAGCAGTGGCCTGGCACCATCATGTATTATAACATAATCAATTGCTGGTGAAAAGACCTTTAAACCTGCAAAAACAGATTCCCGCCTGGTCTTTCCACCAGCAACAATTTTTATTTTTTCTCCAGGAAAATACCTGTCAATGATCTTTGTTTGACAATATTCCAATTCATCGGCTTTTACTACTACAACAATCTGGTCTACCCTCTTGTTTTTTGTAAAAACAGATAAGGTGTGATATAAGATTGGGTATGAATTCAATTCCAGATATATTTTGTTTTGCTCACTCTTCATCCTTTTCCCCTGGCCTGCTGCAGGTATTACAACCCCTAGATTCATCTAATTACTCCCTTTAAACGATTTGTTTTTTTGCATTTGGTTTGGCAAAGATCATTCTACCGGCTGCAGTCTGTAAGATACTGGTGACCAGAACAGATACCCTTTGGTTCATGAAATTAATACCATCATCTACAACAATCATGGTTCCATCATCCAGGTAGGCAACACCCTGCCCATCCTCTTTACCTTCTTTGATAACCTTAACATTCATCTCTTCACCAGGTAAAACTATTGGTTTAACAGCATTGGCCAGTTCATTAATATTTAAGACCCTGACTCCATGTAATTCTGCTACTTTATTTAAATTAAAATCATTTGTTACAATCCTGGCATCCATTATCTGGGCCAGTTTTACCAATTTACTGTCAACTTCCTGAATATCATCGAAATCCTGTGTCAAAATCTGAATATTAACATGAGGCTCTTTCTGCATCTGTTTTAAAATATCCAGTCCCCTCCTGCCCCGGTTTCTTTTCAGGGTTTCAGAAGAGTCTGCAATATGTCTTAATTCTTCCAGGACAAACTCCGGTACGATAAGTGTTCCTTCAACAAAACCGCTTTTTGCTACATCGGCTATTCTACCATCAATTATTACACTGGTATCCAGGATCTTATTGCTGATAACACTGCCAAAGATATTGTGTGGATTATCCTCTTGTTTTAAAAATTTCAAAATATCTTTTTCTTTATA
>LFRS01000080.1:3161-12621 GCA_001512435.1 Halothermothrix sp. DTU029
CCTAGAATCCCGACAACTATCTTCCGCCAGGAAAGTTCTTTCAAAAAATTCTCAAAACTAATAAGTAATTGTAATATCTTTTCCAATAAGTAAAAAAGTATGAAAAAGCCAAATAAAAAACCAAGAAGGATACCAATAAACTGAGTGCTTGTAAAAAAAGTATCAAGTTCTTCCTGAATAGAACCGGAGAATTCTGTTGCCAATCCCAATAATTTTACCACTTCATAACCAATAAAAGAACCAAAAAATCCAAGAATAATTCGTATAAACTTCTTCATTTTAACACCTCCTTCCATTTATTATTACCATTAAGTATAAATTAATGCAAGGATTACCTGTGTTATTCTCGATCCTCCAATTCCGGGTTTTCATTTATTAAATTGTCAATCAGTTCTTCAACTTCCTCCCTTTCCATATCTTTGGCCAGAACAAGTTCACTGACCAGGATCTGGCGGGAATTATTAAGCATCTTTTTTTCTCCAGTAGATAGGCCTTTCTCATTATCCCTGATGGTAAGGTTCCTGACAACCTCAGCAACTTCATAGATATCACCAGTTTTTATCTTCTCCATGTTTGTCCTGAAACGCCTATTCCAATTGTGGGACATCTTACTCTTTTCATCTCGAAGTAAATTCAATACTTCATTAGCCTCTTCAGCACTGATGACATTCCTCAGGCCAATCTCTTCTACCTTATCAACCGGTACCATGACCTTCATTTCACCAATGGGAAGCTTCATAATATAATACTTATTATCTTTTCCCAGTATATTTTTGGTCTCTATGCCAACAATGGTACCAGCACCATGATTAGGGTAGACTACTTTGTCACCTATATTGAACATCTTAATACCAACCTCTCTCACTTATATCACAACTTATGTAAATACTCAGAATAATTATAACACTCCAGCAAAAAACTGTCAATCTAAGCAAAGATTAGATAATATGTCTATCAAGCAAGACCTGGTCCCTTAATCTCCTTAAGCCATCTTTGATGGCCTGGGCCCTTACTTCTCCAATTCCATCAACATCATCCAGTTCATCAGGTGACGCAGCGATTATATTCATTAGAGTGGTAAAGCGGTCGACAAGGTTTTCGATAACAGGCATGGGTAAACGAGGGATTTTCTTGAGAATTCGGTAACCTCTGGGGGATACCATTAAATCCAGGGTATTCATGCTGCCTCCATGGCCAAGGGCTTTGCTAATGGTATTCAGTGACAGCATCTCATCTGAAGACCAGTTAGTTAAATCATATAGTAAGGTTTCTGGATCCTTTTCAGTATCATCACTGGCACTGGCCAGGTAATCCCTTATTAAGAGAATTATTTCATCTTTGATATCAGCTATAAGTTCCTGTAATTGCATATTGATCAGGCGCCCTTCTGTACCCAGTTCAATTATGTAGCGTCTGATTTCCCTTTCTATCTTTAAAACCATCTCTGCCCTTTGAATAACAGTTGCCACATCAGATATTGTTACCAGATCTTCAAATTCCAGGGAGCTTAAATTGGTTAGGGCCTGATCCAGTACATTCCGGTATCTTTCCAGGGTCTGTAAAGCCTGATTTGCTTTAGAAAGAATTACCCGAATATCTTCCAGGACATGCTTTTGGTTACCCAGGTAAAGTGAAATGATATCCCTTCTTTGGGAAATAGCTATGACCAGACTGCCGGTCTGCTTTGCTACCCGTTCGGCAGTCCGATGACGGGTACCTGTTTCTTCGGAGGGTATAGTAGGATCGGGTATAAGTTGGGCATTAGCACAGAGGATACGATCGGCACTGGAGTTCAGTACCATTGCACCATCCATTTTGGCCAGCTCATATAATCTGGCCGGAGTCAAATCAGCATTTAAATTAAAACCACCATCAACAATTCCCAAAACCTCTTCACTATCTCCCACTACAATTAAACCACCAGTTTTTGCCCGCAGGACATTCTCCAGGCCTTCCCGGAGAAGAGTCCCTGGTGCAATCAATTTTAATATTTCCAGTAATTGCAAATCCTTCTCCATTTATCACCCCACCTCGCTAACTATTTTAAAAAGATCATGGATATTACTTATTGCTAATAGCCTGATCTCTTTTTCTGTTTCTAAACCCTTAAGATTACCCTGAGGTAAAACAATCTTCTCAAAACCTATTTTCTTTAATTCACTGATTCTCTGGCTGATATTACTGACTGCTCTCACTTCACCGGCCAGGCCAATCTCCCCTACAACAGCCATATTATCTGGTATCGGCAGATCACCATGGCTGGAGATAATGGCAGTCACCACCCCCATATCCAGAGCAGGTTCATTAATCCGGAAACCACCGGTTATATTAATATGGACATCCTTATTTTGAAAGACTATTCCCAATTTTTTCTCCAGGACCGCCAGCAGCATCATTACCCGTTTATAATCAACACCGGTAGCTGCCCTCTGGGGTACTGAGAAAGTCGCTGATGAAACCAGGGCCTGTACCTCTACCAGTATAGGGCGGCTGCCCTCCATAACCGGTACTATTACAGAACCAGATACATCCCGGGGGCGTTCTTCCAGGAAAAGAAGAGATGGGTTTAAAACCTCTTCCATTCCGGTATTTCTCATTTCAAATACCCCTACTTCATTGGTAGAGCCAAAACGATTCTTGATAGCCCTTAAAATCCTATAGGAATAAGACCTGTCCCCTTCAAATTGGAGGACTGCATCTACCAGGTGTTCCAGGACCCTGGGGCCGGCCAGTTCTCCCTCTTTGGTAACATGGCCCACCAGGATAATGGGTACTCCTTTGCTTTTGGCCACTTTCATCAAGCTATTGGTAATCTCCTTGATCTGGGAAACACTGCCTGGAGATGAGTTCAGGTCAGGATCACTGATAGTCTGGATGGAATCAATGATAACAAGACTATATTTTTCCTTGTTTATATGGGCCAGGATCTGGTCAAAATAGGTTTCGGCCAGGACAAACAAATTATCATTAAGGGCATTTATTCTGCCAGCCCGGATCTTAATCTGGGCAGCAGATTCTTCACCAGAAACATACAAAACCTTATTATATTTCTTACTAAAAAGGGAAGCCACCTGTAGTACCAGAGTTGATTTTCCGATACCAGGGGCTCCTCCTAGCAATATCAAAGACCCACTTACAATACCACCACCAAGAACCCGGTCCAGTTCCTGAATGCCGGTCTTATATCTTATTTCTTCCCCACTTTCTACCCTGGAAATAGGAAGGGGCTCATTATTTATTGTAATATTATTATTTCCTCTATCATTTCTAATTAATTCTTCCTGAAAACTATTCCAGGCCTGGCACTGAGGACAACGCCCCATCCATTTCCTGCTGCTATATCCACATTCTTCACAGACATAATTAATTATATTTTTAGACATCCGCATATTCTCCAATAAATCTTTACTATAATTATATCATTTTTAGCAGCTTTTTACAAGGACTAGAAAGAATTATATTTCCTGATGCATTACCTTTTTTATGGTTGTAAAGACCAGGTCACCATTCTCTTCATCAACCTCAACAGTATCCCCATTCTTGATAATTCCTGCCAGTATTTTCTCTGAAAGGGGGTTTTCCACCAGGCGCTGGATACTTCTCCTTAAAGGCCTGGCCCCATACTGGGAGTCAAAACCATCTTCCACCAGTTTGCTTTTGGCTTTCTCTGTTACCTCTATCTTGATTTCATTGAGTTCCAGCCGCTTGCTTAAATCCTTGAGCATCAGATTAACTATTTCTTTAATATGGTCCTTGTTCAGGGCATGGAAGACAATAATCTCATCTAACCTATTGAGGAATTCAGGCCTGAAGGTCCTCCTCAACTCTGCCATTACCCTTTCTTTCATATCTACATATTCTGCCTCTTCATCATCATTAACCTTAAAGCCTAAGCTGGTTTCCCTTTCTATCAGGTTGGCACCTACGTTGGAAGTCATAATCACTACTGTATTCTTAAAGTCAACCTTTCGGCCACTGCTGTCGGTCAACTGGCCATCCTCCAGGATCTGCAGAAGGATATTAAAGACATCTGGATGGGCCTTTTCTATCTCATCAAACAAAACTACTGAATAAGGTCTCCTTCTGACCGGTTCTGTTAATTGGCCTCCTTCATCATAACCTACATAGCCTGGAGGTGAACCAATCATTCTGGATACTGAATGTTTCTCCATATATTCAGACATGTCAATCCTGACCATGGCTTCTTCATCATCAAAGAGGGCTTCAGCCAGAGTCCTGGCCAGTTCTGTTTTACCAACACCAGTTGGTCCAAGGAAGATAAAGGAGCCAATTGGTCTTTTCGGATCCTTCAGGCCGGCTCTGGCCCTTCTTACAGCCTGGGATACAACCTTGATAGCCTCTTCCTGGCCAATAACCCTTTTATGGAGTTCTTCTTCCAGCCTTAATAATTTTGCTGATTCTGTCTCTTCCAGTTTTGTCACCGGAATTCCAGTCCAGCTGGATACAATCTCCGCTATATCCTCGGCAGTAACAGTACTTTCCCTCCTGGTTTTATTCTGCTGCCAATTATTCTTTAAATCCTCTAATTCCTTTTGCACTTCTTTTTCCTTATCCCGCAGTTCTGCAGCCTTTTCAAACTCCTGGCTCTTTATGGCTGCCTCTTTCTCTTTCTGTAAATTTTCCAGCCTTTCATTTAATTCCTTTAATTCAGGTGGTCTGGTATTGGTGCTTAGACGAACCCGGGAAGCAGCCTCATCAACCAGGTCAATAGCCTTATCTGGCAAGAAACGATCGGTAATATAACGGTGGGACATATGGACAGCTGCTTCAATAGCCTCATCAGTTATAGCTACCTTATGGTGGGCCTCATAAGAATCCCGCAATCCTTTCAGGATTTCTACAGTTTCTTCTGGAGTGGTCTCTTCAACCAATACAGACTGGAACCTCCTCTCCAGGGCAGCATCCTTTTCAATGTGCTTACGGTATTCATCCAGAGTAGTTGCTCCTATAGTCTGTAACTCTCCCCTGGCCAGGGCCGGTTTCAATATATTAGAGGCATCAATGGCTCCCTCTGCTGCCCCTGCACCCACCAGGGTATGAAGTTCATCGATAAAGAGAATTATATTACCATTCTCCATTATTTCATCCATAACAGCTTTCAGTCTTTTTTCAAATTCCCCTCTATATTTTGAACCAGCTACAATTGCACTCAGGTCAAGGGCCACAACCCTTTTATTTAAAAGGTTTTCTGGTACACTGTCTTTTACAATTCTCTGGGCCAGGCCTTCAACAATAGCAGTTTTCCCTACTCCCGGCTCACCAATCAAGACCGGGTTGTTTTTGGTTCTCCTGCTTAGAATCTGGATAACCCTTTCTATTTCCTTATCCCTGCCAATGACAGGATCCAGTTTTTCCTCCCTGGCCATTTCTGTAAGATCTCTACTGTATTCATCCAGGTTAGGTGTTTCTGCTCCTGCCTCACCAGTCTGCTGCTGGACATTTTTCTGGCCACCCAGCATTTCTATTATCTGTTTTTGCACATTAGCCAGGTCAGCACCCAGGTCAAAGAGGATTCTCACTGCTATACCTTCCCCTTCTCTGATTAAACCCAGCAAAATATGCTCTGTACCAATATAATTATGGCCAAGCCTTCTGGCTTCATCCATGGAAAGATTAAGTACTTTTTTACTCCTGGGGGTCAGGCTTACATTAGTAATGTCCTGTTCTATCCCCTCACCATTATATTTTCTAATCAAAGCTGTTACCTTTTCTTCATTTATGTCCATACCGGCCAGGACCCTGGCTGCTATTCCCTGGTTTTCCTTTACTAAGCCCAGTAAAATATGTTCTGTTCCTATATAATTATGTCTTAAACTTATTGCTGACTGTTCAGCCAAGCTTAAAACCTTTCTTGCCCTTTCAGTAAATCTACCAAACATACTTGTATCACCCTTTCTTATTTTTTAGGATTTCAGGAGGGCCTGAACCAGTTCTGCCCTTTTTATATCCCTTTCTATAGTGACCAGCTCTTTCCCATGCATCTTCTGGATATGAGCAGGCCTGATGAGAATCATTAATTCCCTCAAAACTTTGTCTTCTACATAATCTATTATACCCATGTCTATTCCCAATTTTACATTTGATAACAATCTAATGGCCTCATCACTGGATAACTGATAGGCATATTTGAGAATCCCGTAGGATCTTTTAACATTATCTATGACCTTGACATCTTGCTGTAAGGCCTCTCTGGCCTTCCTTTCCTGGTTAATTACCTGTTGGGTAACAGTAACCAGATTTTCCATGATATCCTTTTCCGAATGTCCCAGGGTAACCTGATTTGATATCTGATACAGGTTACCAATAGATTCACTGCCTTCTCCATATAGGCCCCTGACAGCCAGGCCCAGCTGGGATACAGCAGTCAACATCTTTCCAATATTATTGGTCAAATTTAAGGCTGGCAGGTGGACCATGACAGAAGCCCTTAGCCCGGTACCCAGATTGGTGGGGCAGGCAGTCAGAAAACCCCATCTTTTCGAAAAGGCAATATCCAGTTTATCCTCCAATATATCATCAAGCTCACTGGCTATACCCCAGGCTTCCTTCAACTGCAGGCCTGCTGTTAATACCTGTAACCTGATATGGTCCTCTTCATTGACCATGATACTGATTTTTTCATTATCATCTATAAATACGCCCTTTTCTGGACCATCTGTAGCATGTACAGGGCTGACCAGGTGTTTTTCTACCAATAACTCCCTTTCCAGTTCCGGCAGATCTGCCATTTCAATATAATGCAGCCTGTAATCCTCAATACCGGAAATAGCCTCCCTTACCTCAGCTATGACCGCTTTTCTTTCTTCTTTACTGGCTCGATTGGGAAAGGGGTATTTCTCCAGGTTTCTGGCCAACCGGATCCGGCTGCTGAGAACAATATCACCTTCGGGCCCGTCACCGGATATCCACTGGGATAGACTCCTGTTGCTGAGATTATTCAACATCTTTATCACCACCCCTGACGGCAAGCATGTTCTCCAGTTCCTTTATCTTATCCCTCAGCTCTGCCGCCCTTTCAAACTCTTCATTATCCACTGCCCTCTGCATCTCCTCTTTATATTCCTCAATCTCCTTCCTTATCCTGAGGGTTCCGCCAGTCCTCTTAGGTACCTTGCCGTTGTGTACAATATTGCCATGAATCCTCCTCAGGATTGGCTCCAGCCTGTTTTCAAACTCTATATAACAATTGGAACAGCCCAGCAAAGCATTTTTCGTGAAATCCTGATAACTCATACCACAGAGGCTGCACCGGTCCTCCTGAAAATAGTCCCCGTATATCTCCTCTTCCGGATTTAAGATGCCTTTCAAAAAATTAGTAAAGTCAAAGGGGTTATTTTCTGGAAAAGATAGATGGCCGGCCTCTCTTGCACAATCCTCACAGAGATACAATTCCGTCTTTTTACCATTTACAATCCTGGTCAAATGAACAGAAGAAACATTCTTATTACACCTCTGGCAGATCATTCCTCTTCCTCCCTACAGCTATTTACTTTAAGGATCACTTCCAACATAGCCAACATAATTCTGCCCCTGATAAAATCTCTATAAGGTAAATTTATATCTATTACTTTTTTATTTACCGCAGCCTCCATTAATGCCTTTTCCCTCTTATTAATCAACTTATTCTCATATAGACAGTAAATAATTGCTTCTGCTTCTTCCTGGCTAATAGGGCCACCTAGCCGGGAAATTATATCTTTTATATATTCCTTACCTGACTCGATCTTTATCCTGATAATCCGGACATATCCCCCTCCACCCCGTTGACTCTCGACAACATAACCCTTTTCCAGGGGAAACCTTGTTTCTAAGACATAATTTATCTGGGAAGGGGCACAATTAAAGTCATTGGCCAGTTGATTTCTTTTGATCTCAACCTCACCCTTATATTTTTCTATTAATTTTTTTAAATAATATTCTATTTGATCAGAAATACTCGCCATATTATAGCCCTCCATGTTTTAGACTTTGACTTTTCTTGACCTTCTATATATATAATACTATAAAATAGCAAAAATGCAAGTTCTTTTTTCTATTTTGCTCCTAAAGATCTTTAGAAATGTAAAAAGACCACCATTTTATCTAAAATGGTGGTCCTTAACAGCTTCTTCAGTATAACGGGAACTGGGATTCCAGAGTAACCATTCCTTTAATCCCAGATTCTCCACAGCCCTGATCTGGGCCAGAATATCTTCCTCGGTATACCGGCTTCTTAAGGAAAAGTCCTGTAACCAGGGGCGGATTATAAAACCTTCTTTCCCATTAACCTTTTTTAAGGCATCATCCAGGCTCCGGTAAACTACCTGGTAGGGCTCCCGGTCTGGTTCAGGGATATTATATACTCCTTCACTATAGTGGGAGGGATAAACCATAGGGGAAATTATATTGACTAACTCACTTAACTCTTTAAAATTCTGCCCAATCCCCATATCACCATTAACAGTTGTAGTTAAACCAAATACATCTATTGATACAGGCACATTAAGATCTGCCAGGGCTTCCACACTATATTTTACAAAATCATTAATATAGGAACTCTTAGAACGGAAATCTGGTGTTAAAGCAATTAAAGTGCTATTAGCTAATGCCGGATAGCGGATATAATCAAACTGAATCTCATCAAAACCCAGGCTTACTGCCTCTCTGGCTAAAAGGATATTATATTCCCATACTTCCTCCATGGCTGGATTTAGCCAGGTGGTATCTTTTTTAATTTTATGGTTTTCACTATCATATAATCTCAACATTAAATCCGGTCTCTTTTTTGCTAAAACCTCATCTTTAAAGACAGATATTCTGGCTATAGTGTAGATATTCTTGCTTTTTAGTTTTTCCAATAAAGCCTTGGGATTACTAATCTTTCGTTTATTTGCCCCTATTTCCTGGGCCAGGGGAACACTTGAAATATAGCTAAGATAACCATCCTGATCCTTGATATCAATAACCATAGTGTTGAGTACTGTATTTTCCACTAACTCAATCAAGTCATTCATTCTCTCTGAGCCTGCTGCCCAGCCAGTTACATAAATACCACGAACATGAAATTCCGGTATACAGAGGCTGGTACAGCCATTATTTAAAGAATAAGTCCTCTCTATACCACCAAAATCTTTAAAGGAATATTCCCTTTTGGGAAAAACTTTATCAAGATTATATGTTAATTGCAGCTCTGCATTTACTGGCTTAATATGTAAAATAAACAAAATACTGATTATAAGTAAAAAGAAGTATTTTCTTTTCATATATATAAAGCCTCCCTGACTTCATGAGGATACTTGATAAATTACGTTTATTTTATAAATATTATAACACAATTATAGAGTATTTGACATAGTAAGAAAAGTACATTTTCTGGTCAAGGAAAGGAATAAAATCCTTCCTGGATTCCCTCTTCTGTCCAACTTAACCAGGCCAGGATAGGATATTTTTCTATAAAAAA
>LFRS01000080.1:12655-12863 GCA_001512435.1 Halothermothrix sp. DTU029
AAAAAATGGCTCCCCGAGCAGGACTCGAACCTGCGACTCGATGGTTAACAGCCATCTGCTCTACCGACTGAGCTATCGGGGAGTATTAATAATATTTTCCGCAAATTCAATCGGGAAAATATTATCCTATAAAATTTTAAAATATATAAAATAAGTTTCGGCAGCGACCTACTCTCCCACGGGGTCGCCCCCGCAGTACCATGGGCGC